>CAMDDI010000071.1 GCA_945890905.1 Bacteriovorax stolpii | reverse complement strand
CAAAATTATTTAACGTTGATCTTGTCTCAAAGATAAGTGCCTCTGGTGGAACATCATCATTGGGATCTGGTTCTGGCACAGGTGGAACTGGATCAGTGGGAGTCGGACACAATGTATTCGGAGTAGTTTGAGTATTTCCAGATTCAGAAGTGCCTGTGGTTTCACCAGTACCAGAGGTTGGACACTCAGGTTGCTGCTCGCAGCTAATGAAAAAAAGCAGCAAAGCTATTGGTAAAAGCAACTTCATTGATACCATCCTGGATTCAATGGGTAATCTTACATTAAGTATGCCCCTACCAGGAGTAGGCCACAACTAGGCAAGAACTGTATCTTCTAACTCAATTTCGAAGCTTCCTTACAGACTTTGACGAGGCTTAACCAGAATATTTCCAAGGAAGATTCCTACCACGAGACTCATGGCAAGAGTGATCATACTAAACGCAGTATCTAGACCTCCAAGCACATCTCTTTCAAAGAGAAAGCTCAAAGATCGGTACCCAACTGAACCCGGAACAAGAAGAAGTATTCCAGGAAATTGAAATATAGAAGAAGGCCTATTCATTAAACGGGCAAAAATATTACTCATGGCCCCCACGCAGGCCCCACCAAAAAACATTCCCAATTCAGGGCCTAAATACTTCGCCCCTATTTTAGCGCAACAGAATCCAAAAATTCCGGCCACAGTCACCCACTTCCAGTCCGAGCGCAAAGCCTTTAGATGAACTGTGGTCATGAGGGCCGTGATAGGAAGAGTGATAATGGCGACCCATGATGGAATGGTATCAAAGGTCATATTCAAAGAAGGAAAATGAAACCAGCTCGCAATTTTGCTTCCAATGAAAACTCCGAAAGTGAGTTTTAAAAGAATCATCGCACCACCTACCAAGCGGGAAGTTCCCGAGGTGAGATTTTGCGTAGCAATTTCTGCGATGGCGATAGTGATGTATAATCCGGGCATAAAAATAATCAGTCCAGATAAAATGACTACACCAATATTGAGATCAGGAATAAGTTTTGAAATAAGATAAGTTACCAGAGCTGCCACTACGGCGACGATGGCCTCAAAGAGTTGGGCCACAATTCCTATAGGACGAAATAAAGATAAAAATCCGATAAGGGCACCCACAAAGGTGGCAGCAAAAAAATCACCCCATGTGCCACCAAAGAGAACCATGAATCCGGCCGCAAAGATAATAAAGCACACCACACGAAAACGCTTGCCGTAAGGATCTTGTGAGGTCAAAACTTCGTCCAACTTCAAATTGCCATCTTCATAACTCATCTGCCCTGAGATCACTTCTCGAGAAATCAAATCAACCTTGGCCAGTTTCCCTAAGTCAACACCCATGGGTTCTACGCGTTCAATTTTTGTGATTTCTTCGTCTTCATAACTAAAGCTCGAAAAGATCGCTGTGGGTAGAGAAACAATGCTGCCCTTGATACCAAACAACTGACACATGTCTTGCATGGTTGCTTCGAGAGTATGTGCAGGAGACCCCACTGCGTGCAGAGCTCGGCCAAATTTCATAATAAATTTTACTCGACGAAGGAACTGATTTCTTTCCATTAATAGGTTTTCTTTATGTCTTCACCCATTTGATCAGCAGTCATGATGGTGAGATCGGTATAAGTTTTAAGCATCGGATTTAAGACTTCTTTTTCAATGTGGGAGAAAGTTTGCTCCTCTTTAGGAACGGTAATGCTAATGGAAAAAGACACTTTTGATTTGTAAGTGCGAAAGCAGACCGTGTGTTTCGGAGCTTCTTTAATTCCGACTAAACTCAGACGCTCTTCATAACGGGTAAAGGGAACAAGTACAGAAGTGCTCAAAGAAATATTCATGGCTTCGGGAGTGTGCTCACCTGAATTTTTATCCATGCGAGAAGAGGTCCAATCAACTTCGGTCATCACCACGATAACAGCATCAAGTTTCAATTCCTTAGCAATATCGTTTAAGTAATGCTTTTGATGCTCAGACCATTTTGGTCCCGACATTAGCTCTGAAGCCGGAACAAGAAGTGCGGAAACATCTCTCATACCTCGGGGATTCATCACTGCATTCATTGTGGTGAGTTTTCCCTTTTTAAGATAAAAGATGTCATCAGGATCAATGGTAGTTTTATTACTTAATACAAAATCTTTTTCCAGACTTCCGTACTGCTCAAGAGATTTAATCTTTTTGATCTTAGAAGCTTTGACATAATCGAGTTCAGGAATAACCGTAGGAAGAGTTTGCTCCCAAATACTTAACATTTTTTCGGTGAGAAGTTGCTTACCTTGATCACTTAAATACACACGATCTTCTTTACTTAAACCTTCACGAGTGACTTGAAGAACGCTCTCAAACACGACAATGGCCACTCGTTTGATGTCAGGAAGTTTAGGATCAAAGAGTTGATCAACTTTTCCTACAGAAGGATCACGCTTCAAAGTTTCAATTACGTTAGGTGCTATCTCTTTGAGTGATTCTTGAGAATACGAAGTTGTTGGATAGTAGAGATAAGAATTATCCCCACCATTTTTTACAGTGGAACAACTGGCAAGAAAGAGAAACCCAAGGACGAATCGTAACATAGTATGGTGCCCCAATAGATTGAAAGGATATGCGCCCATTCTATCTTTTCTCCAGTTGATATTTCTACTGAAAAGCCTGGCTTAACTGTGATTTTACGGATGATTCCTGCATATTTTCCTGAGGGAGTGCTGATTTGGAGCTCACCTAGCCTTCTGAGTCCAAGACTTAAACGGAGATGTTGTGGTATTTCATGCAGATCAGCTACCTTTTGAACAGAGGACCATTCAATAGTGCGCGGTGGTGTAAGAAGATCAAATTTATTTTCAGCATGATAAGTAAGTCCAAAACTCTCCCCTATCCACTCTTGATCTAGTTCTTTGATAAAAAGATATTTGGCCTGAAAACTTATATCAAAGGGCCTGTGGGTATTAACCGAAGCAGAGAAATTTGTGCCATAAAATATCGCTTCAGGATGATGACGGACCGATTCTAATTTCATGGACCCTTGTGGTTTTAACCATCTCTCCTGCTCCAAGCGACTCAGAAGATCTCCATGGGACTCAATGGCAATTAACGTGAATGGATGTTGACGTAGATAAAGCAAATTCAAAATACGATCGAGCACTATACCTGTAGGAAAATATAGAAAGTAGGTATCGGCAACAGGTACAGGATCATGGAGCAAGTCACAATGAAGGAGTTGCGCATTGTGAATCTCATGCTGCTTTTGAATTCTTCTGCCTGCTTCAATTCGCGCTTTGGAAATTTCTAGGGCCTGAGCCTGTCTATCGGGAAAGAGTGAAGCATATAAAAGGGCACTGGATCCTATCCCTGCACCTAGATCAACCCAGTGACCTTTTACACTTGGATGATGCATGATCCGGTAGAAATCTACTAGGCTTGTATAAAGGGCCTCAGAGTGATGACCTAAATAGTGTCCTGGTTTATCCTCAACTTCTTTTTCAATGTCTTCGTGAACAAATGAAAAAAGAGAATTAAAAGACTCCCAAGGCCTGGCTGAGGAAAATTTCATAGTTGTCCGATTTCTTCTCACCTTTGAGCAAATAACTTCCTCGTATACCGAAAGTAATGGGAAGGAATATGCGCAAGATATGAGTTTCAAGGAGTACTTCCCAACCAGTGGATGCTGAAGTGTACTGATAGGTGCGGTATCTGCCTTGGAGATAATCATAGAACAGGTTTAATGAGAGACGCTTCAGATAAAGATAGCGTGACCAATGCCAATCAGGAGTTAACAGAGGCATGGTGTAGTTACCTGAGTACTTCGCAAACTCTTGCAAAAAATAACTTCGGGTTCCTCGAGGATAAAAAATATAACTAGGATATTCATAGTAGCGATTTTTTTGTCTCTCAAAAGCAATCTGATGAAAGAAGGAATGATGATAATCAAATCCTGGTAAAAAAATTCTGCTATCAAAAGAATTTAGCGATCCACTCTGATCTACTCCACTGATGTCATGTCCCTTTTCAGAATGAGCGTTGACCCAAAATCCCCACTGAGGATACAGATCTCTACGGGCCATACGGGATTGAACCGTATAGAAAAAGTTTACTCCTGGTGAATACAAGGCCCCATCATTAATATCCCCACGGTTTCCAATTTTATTTGTCACCTTAATAATTTTTGAAAAGGCCCTGGCGGTAAAACTCTGAGTAAAGCGCCCAACAATTTTCTTCCAAGGTACTTGAATACCGGTCTCTATGGTCCCTTCTTCCCAGCGGTTATCGGTAGTTCTTCCGCTCTGACGGATATCTTGCTGGCGGGTTCCGTAGGCCCCGCGTAAATCTATCACTGGATACAAATGAGACCAACTAGCTTGGACAAAACCTTGAGTGGTGTGCTCATTGAGGTTGTAGGCCCCACCAAAACTTAAGGCAAACTTATTCAAGATATCTCTTGAATAGGCCGCAAGCTCAACTGATGGAGACAGTGGTGGAGCTAGCAGCATCCAACTGTGAAAGTTTAGAGCATTTTTAAATTGCCCATATTTTTTAGTAGGATAATTTTCTTTTTTCAAAAGATCTGATTCTAAACTTGCGATATCTTCTTTCTGAGAGAATTTTTCATACACGGGCACAAAGCTGTCTGAAGATTTCTGCTCTTCTTCCCAGCGTAGATTCTTTTTCACAACGTTCATACCTTTAACGGTGTAATCGTTGTAGATAAGTTCGCCATTTTTTAGATGAGGAGCATAGGCCCCAAAAAGTGCACTGGTGATTTGACGCGGGCCTTGAGGGGTATAAAGAAAAATATTATCAATCCCTGACTCAGGAGACTCATAGAAGACATGACCCTCTTCTGCGGTCACAAATCCTAGATTGTTCTGTGATTTGTTGACCAAGGTCACTTGGGACTGAGAGCTTAGTGTATATTTTATTAAACTCTTGAATCCTGCTTCATCTTTGAGCACGAGAACGACTTCATCATCAGAAATCCAATCGAGACTGGTAATGACTTCTTCTCTGGGATAAACTTGCCGGAAAATTTCTTTCTGTGAAAAATCCATTACCACCAAAGATTGACCTTGCTTTTCATCCCATTCGGAGAGAAGAATTTTATCAGATAAGTGATTGAGTACGGCCAGTCGAAACTTTGTCTTCCTCTGATCAAACACCATTTCTTTTTTCTTAACATCAAAAACTTTTACTCGTGAGTAATCCCGATAACCCCATCTTGGATCAATTTCCCACTCTACAAAAGCAAGCTTGTCTTGTCTAAGTTTATAGGGGTACTGATTTATCAATGGTCCTGGGTAGAAAAGAGTTTGCTCTTTTTTTCCATTGATTAAAACAAACTGATCAATAAAGGAGAGTCCACTTTTTAGGGCCACAATTTTTTGATCACTTGTTTTCTGGGGGAAATAAAAGTTAGTCCATCCATGACGGTTTCTGAGATTCTGAACTTCGTAAGGGGTGGGTGAAAGAGCATCAGCTTTTTCCTTCCACTGGCGAATCAAATCCCTCATGGTGTTTTCGTAGAACTTCTCAAAGTTACCAGTCTTGCTATCCATGGCGTGATAAAAAGTCAGTGGATTATAACTTCTTCTAGAGGCGTCATCCACTAGTTTAGACAAGATGAGGTCTCCGTATTGATTTCTCAGATAGCTGGTGTAAAAATATCCATAGAGATAGTGACTAGGAACATAATCCGCATAAGAGCGAAGATGGGCCTTATCATAATCAAATTTTTTGCCGGAGAGGAGTAGGGTTCTTAAATCCCGGTCAAACAAAGGCAGTCTTCCCCGTCCACCATAAGTCAGAGCGGTCTCAGTTCCTACTGCATCCCCTTCTAGAAACCAAGGAGGCATCGTGAGTCCTACTCCCACGGCCTGACCAATTTCTCCAAGTATGATGTAGTAAAATTTATTAAATCCTTGAAGAGATTTTTGAAACTGAACCACATGACGAAACTCATGAATGGATAAAGTCTTGAGCCATTCTGTATTATTTATTTCGGGATCAATGGCAGGTGTTACATACCATTCACTGCGGCGGGGAGCTAGGGTCACAAACCCATTGGATTGGGTAGATTGATTTTGAAGAACTAAAGGAATTTTAGGAGGGAGAGATTCTAAAGAACGGGCAACATAGGGGTAAGCCTTTTCAACTAAGTGGGCCACCCGCTGAGCAGAGTATTCAATTTCTTCAGGAAAAATAATTTCAAAATGCTCAGTCTCAATTTTTTTCCATTCAATATGGGTTGGGTTCTGCTCAAAATCAATGGGATTAACCATATTGAGAGGCCCCTCCAAGACATCGGCAAAGACAGAGGAACTTAAAATTAAGCATAAGAGAAATTGCAGCATAAAACCTTCCGGAGTTGATCCGAAAAGCTTAACAAGCTTCACATCGATGTTCTATGAGAAAGAAGGGAGAGTTTGTCCCATAATTGACGGGCCACTGGCCCCATGTGATTTTTTCTTAAGCGGATGAGATTAATCGTCAGAACCCGGGGATGGATGTCCTCAAAATTAAGGATGACTAATTTATTTTCTTCCAATTCCCGCTTAATGGTATGCTCAGGCATATGTCCCCAGCCCAGACCTGCAAAAATGATCTCACGTTTAAAATTATTATCCATCAAACGCCATTTTCTCCCTTGATCTAAAATCCCAAAAGTAGTTTTACTCTTAGATTTCTCACCCACCACAATTTGGTCAATTTCACCTAATTGAAGTTGAGTTTTCACACTCCTTTCTTCAAAAAGCTCTCGACTCATAACAGGAATCATTTTCACATGGGTAATAGGAATAATTTCTAAGCTATCCTTATTTTCCGAGAGAAAATGCGTGATTCCAAACTGGACTTCACGATTTAAGACTCTGGTTTCAGTCTCAGAAAGGATCTCAAAGCTTAAATTAAGCCGTGTGTTCACATACTGATCACTGAAAGTTTTAAAAAGTTTCAAAAGATCAGGCAGAGGAGAGATTCCGTCAACGGCGATACTAATCTCAGGCTCCTCTTTATTGCGAAAACTCTTGGTGAGACTCTCCAGATCATTCATTCCGTGAAGAATACGGAAAGATTTCTCAAAGAAAGCATGTCCGTGGGGGGTGAGCGTTGGCCTATAACTACTTCTGTCAAAAAGTAGTGCTTCCATTTCTTCTTCTAATTTCTTGATAGAAAGACTTATAGCGGGTTGAGTCTTATTTAGCTCCGCAGCAGCAGCTTTAAAGCTACCGAGTTCAACTATCTTATGAAAAACAAGGACTTGGTCGTAGGTCATAATGATAACTTTTTTTAATACAGTTTATGAGAAAATCTGTCTTTTTTTTTATCAGATTATCCCCCATGATGTGAAGATCAAAATTTGATTTCAAAACTATAAGGAGTTTTATGAAAACATTATTGGCACTTTGCCTCGCAGTTTCTACCTCAGCTTTCGCTCAAGGCGGTAAAGCTCTCACTCAAACTTATGCTATCGACACCACCGCTACTACGGTTGTTTGGGTGGGTAAAAAAGTAACGGGTCAGCACACCGGAAATCTCTCTGTTAAATCTGGTTCTTTGACTTTTCTTGGCGAAGAAATCACTGCCGGTGACGTAGTTGTTGATATGAAATCTCTCACTACCACAGATATTACAGACAAAGAGATGAATGCAAAATTTATTGGTCACATGACGTCTCCAGATTTTTTTGATGTGGCCAAATATCCCGAGTCTAAACTTGTGATTAAAAGCTCAAAGAAAACTGCTAAAGGCCTGGAAGTAACTGGGGATCTTACAATGATTGGTCAAACGCGACCGGTAACCTTCCTTGCTACTGATGTAAAAAAATCAGACAAAGAAGTGACTGCTAATGCCAACATCACTCTAAACAGAACTCTTTGGGGTCTAAAATATGGTTCAGGATCATTTTTTAAAGGTCTTGGAGACAAGGCAATTAATGATGATTTCACTTTGAATATCTCAATTAAAGCTACTAAGTAATATTCTTGAACTTCTAGGGGCCCGATAGGGCCCCTTTTTATTGTCCTAAAACCTCATTTGCCGTTACAATTTTATCAATGGCAAAAAGTCTTTTTCTCTCCTTTATTTTCCTGACCTTCTCACTCCCCTCAATGAGTGCCACCATTGCTATTATCGATACAGGTTTTGATTTAGATCATGATTTTTTGCGACCTAAGATTCTGAAGCAAGAAACAGATGAAGAGGCCATTGATCCCAAACTTATTAAAGAATTTCATGGTTGGAATTTTCATGACAATAGTCATCTCAAGAAATCGGTACTGGATGACTCCACTTCACTACAAGAAATTTTACTCTTTAGAAACTTGCGTGCCAAAGGGCACTCCCAAGGCCTCTCCTTAGATGAATTTGAGTGGTTTAAAAAAAGAACCTCAGACAAAGTTTTCATGGAAAAAGTAAAGGCCTTTAAAAAACACTCCCATGGAACTTTTGTGGCAGGAATTGCTCTTCGTGAAGGGGACAACATTAGCATCATCCCTATACGAGGAATTAATATACCTTCACCAGTTGTAGCAGTCGAAGACACTACTCCAGAAGGTATGGAGCCCCTTAAAGGGAAAACTCCAGAAGAAAAGTTCCAAGAAGAAATCCATAATTCTTTAAACCGTGTGTCCCGTAAATTCGCTAAACTCTGCCACTATCTTTCGGCCAAGAATGTAAATGTCATAAATGCTTCTTATGGGATTACTTACAAAAATATTATGACCAAGTTCCGTGAAAACTATCTGACACTAACTGGTAAACAGATTGATGAGGCAAAACTTAAAGATGTGGTAGATAAATATTTTACTGAACTCTACGCTCGTGGAACCAAGACTGTTAAGCGCTACTCAAATATGCTTTTTGTTTTTTCCGCCGGAAACTCTGGACTAGATAACGAGAAGTTCCACCACTACCCTTCAAAAATTCAACTCCCCAACAGTATGACAGTGGCGGCCATGAATGGTGACTACTTAGCAAGCTTCTCAAACTATGGACAAGATTTTGTGGATCTAGGAGCTCCAGGTGTTGCAGTGCTCTCTTTGATTCCAAAAGTTTATACTCAAGGCATTGGTGAGACTCACTCCCCTTCCAGCGGGACTTCCATGGCCGCTCCCTATATTTCCAATATTGCGGCACAGGTGATGAACGCAAATCCTAAACTTACACCCAGTGATGTGAAAAAAATTCTTTTAGAAACTGGTGATGAAAAGCCCCATTTAAAAACGAAACTCAAATCTTCAGCAGTAGTCAACAATCAGCGGGCGATTAAGGCCGCTCTCTTATCAAAAGATATGCAAGTAGACGGGGCCATCAGATTGGCCAAGCTAGATTTGATACCTATGGAAGATACAATTAATTTTGGACGAGGATTGCAACAGAAAGTGATGGATTCTATTCCCCAAGTGATTCTTCCTCACGAAATTGAGGAAGAACCCAGTGCGGATGAAACAAATCCTCTACCTACCAAATCATCGTCTTCACTACCGAAGGATCCAGCGAAAGTGCAACCGGACAATTCATCGCCGCAGCTTTTAGCTCCGAGAGATGTTCTAGCGAAATCCGCTGATCAAGTCCCTTCCAATCAAAACGCAATACAATCTCCGACACCTTCCGGGGAGACGCCTGCATCTTCTTCTGAACCTCAACTGTCACTCCCTGAAGCTCAATCCCTAGAGACTTCCCCTTCATTGCCGCAATAGTCAGCATACAGCTGGCAAGAGACGAACTCATAAGATCAGTGGGTGAAAAAGCTTCTCCCTGCCCCTGATTGTCTTTAGGAGCATCAGTGATAATGGTATTCTTTGAATCAAGATGTTCAGCTTTAGTTCTAAATCCACCTTGATACTCAACTCTCATCTGATGCATACAACTCCTATTTTTAGTTTAATTCCATAGATTTTTCTTCCTTCCTAAGGATGCTGTCAAGCCTCCTAGATACCGGAGCACTCTGGTCAGTATATACATTTTAAAAAAATCTTTTGATTGATCAAATTGCGGTTAAAATATTCCTATATTTAAGGAGATCCCATGACGAAAAAAGTCGCAGCAAAAAAAGTGGCAAAGAAAAAAATTCTCGCTAAAAAGAAGAGTCCAAAAGATCAAACCATTGATTCTTTAATTGAACTGATTCGTATCACTTCAACCGTAGTGCCTGAAGATGTTCAAAGAGTTTTGCGCGACTCCATGAAAAATGAAGTTAAAGACACCACCGCATCTTATGCTATGGGAATTATCAAAGATAATATTGATCTGGCAAAAATTAAATCTCAGCCTCTTTGCCAAGATACTGGAACAGTAATTTTTTTCGTCTATCACCCGCCAGGTTTCCGTCAAAATGATTTCAAAGATCTCATAAAAAAATCAGTCACCAAGGCCACTCAAGCAGGATACCTTCGTCAGAATTCGGTGAACTCATTAACTGGTGAAAACGCCGGAACAAATTTAGGCGAGGGACATCCTTCAATCCATTTTTATGAGCATAAAGGTAAAGAGATCGAAGTGAAGTTGGTACTCAAAGGTGGCGGATGTGAAAACGTCTCCGCTCAGTACTCTCTTCCAGATACCACTTTAGGGGCGGGTAGAGATTTAGAAGGTGTACGCAAAGTTGTGATTGATTCAGTTCATAAGGCTCAAGGAAAAGGTTGCGGTCCTGGAGCGCTTGGAGTTTGTGTCGGTGGAGACAGAGCAGACTCGGCATACTACGCTAAAAAACAATTACTCAGAAAACTAGATGATAAAAATCCTCACTCAGAACTCAACAAACTCGAAAAAGAAATTGTTGAGACTTGCAATAAGCTCGGAATCGGGCCTATGGGCTTTGGTGGTAAGACCACTCTGCTCTCTTGCAAAATTACCAGTGCGAACCGAGTGCCAGCATCTTTTTTTGTAAGTATCTCTTACATGTGCTGGGCCTTCCGCCGACAAGGCATTGTACTAGATAAAAATTTAAAAATTAAAAAGTGGCTCTACTAAGGAATTACAATGAAACGTTTAACTTATCCTTTTACTGCTGAAGCTGTTCGAGAGTTTAAAGTGGGAGATATGGTTCTTATCACGGGAAAACTCTTCACGGGACGAGACGCTGTTCACAAGCACATTCATGACGGCAACAGGCCGCCAGTAGATCTAAAAAATCAGATCATCTATCACTGTGGCCCAGTGACTCTTAAAGATAAAAAAACGGGAAAATGGAAAGTCACTGCAGCTGGCCCCACGACTTCAATTCGCGAAGAACCCTATCAGCATGAAGTGATCCGGGACTATGGTATTGTGGGAGTTATTGGCAAAGGTGGCATGGGACAGAAAACTCTGGACGCCTGTAAGCAATACGGCTGTGTTTATTTGCACGCAGTGGGAGGAGCGGCCCAGGTACTTGCTGAAAAAATTACATCTGTAGATGGCCTGTACTGGGATGAATTTGGATTACCTGAAGCTATTTGGGAATTATCAGTAGTTGATTTTCCAGTGGTAGTAACCATGGACGCTCATGGAAATTCTCTTCACAAAGAAGTGGAAGAACATTCAAAAGAAGTGCTTAAAACTGTGATCTAGGAAAAAACGAGACCGTATTTTTTCGCTCACAACTCTCTTCTCCTTGATAAGTCAGAATTCCGGCCAGTCCCCACTGGCCGTTTTCATTACTCAATAGAGCTCCACCAGAGTCACCCAGACAAGTACCACTAGCACTACCATCAGTCACAAGCACAGTGCTGCTTTGATATTGAGTCTTCTTAATAAGTTTTGTGGGCGCCGACATTTGTCGGGACACCAGAGTAAGACTTTGACCAATTTTTAGAACTGATTTTTTTATGATGGGAAGTGGAGCAATGGTGCTGATGGGATTTTTCAGAGTGATGAGGGCCAAGTCTTCCCCGCCGAATCCTAAAACCTCAAAGTAAGACGGAGCAAAAGTGATCTCACTCACCTGGGCCTTTACACCTTTAACATTCACGCGAACAAATTCTGGATGATAAGTCAGCCAAGGTGTTGCTTCGTAAACTTCATTGCCCATGACTTCGATACAGTGGGCTGCGGTCAGTAAAGTTTTGGGCGAGATTAAAACGGCGTTACAAAAATAGTTATACTGAGGGTTTTGCGGATCACTCAAATGAAGCGAGAGAACGGCCTCATGTTCTCCACTCTTGAGTGGACGAGCGCCGTAAAGGGCAAAGGCCTTTGAACAGACACTGAAAATCATAATAGTCAGGATGAGTTTTAAGTTCATTGAGAGTGTTTTACTGGAACATAAAAAGCTCTGAATACAAGCATTAAGGGAGTAAGTAGAAGTTACTGATAACGCGTAGCGTTATGGGCTTTTCCTAGGTTTCTCTTAGAAAAAGCCCATCATTTTTACAGGATTTCTTTAAAGAATCGCTTCATTTCTTCCCATGATCTTTGATCGGCCAGCTCATTATAGGCTGCACCCTTTGAGTTATCATTTCCGGCCGCCTTCTCAGTAAATGAGTGAACCGCATTGCCGTAAGAAACAAACTGCCAATCAGCTTTGGCCTCTCTCATCTCCTTCTGAAATTCTATAACTTCGTCCTGAGGAACATAGGGATCATCCCCACCGTGCAAAGCAAGGATATGAGTCGCTGTGGTAGTGGCCTTCATCGTCGTTGAGAGGCCTCCGTGAAAGCTTACAACACCTATAAGAGGAGCTTGAGCACGGGCCATTTCAAGAGCTACCGTGCCACCAAAACAGTATCCAATAGCTGTGATTCTTCTAGCATCGGCCTTCTTCGTGGCAAGTAAAGCATCTAGAGCAGCCTGAGCTCGGGTGCGCATGAGCTTGCGATCAGTTTTATAAATTGTGGCCAGTTCAGAAGCTTCTTTAAAATCCTTAGGTCTTATACCTGATCCATAGATATCAGCAGCAAAGGCCACATAACCTAAAGCTGCTAGATCTTTTGCTCGTCCAATAGACTCTTCAGTATTTCCCATCCAGTTATGAAAGACCAAAACACCGGGACGGGCCTGTTTAGTCGCCTTGGCTTCATAGGCAATAATTCCATCCATTTTCACGCCGTCTTTTTCGTAAGTTATCTTCTCAGTCACAACTTTTGCCCAAGTGATGGTAGGCAATAACAAAAATAGTAACCATTTCATGAGTACCCCTTATTTACGTAATATTTACAAAAATTCACAATAGGTCTCAGAGGATAGTCAGAATCAGTTATGTTATCAACGATCAAATTTAAATAAATAAACGGAGAATTAATGAAACTCAGTCTTATGCTTTTAACTCTTGGTTTATCTTTTTCAGCTCTTGCTTGTCCAAATTTGAGAGGCACTTATAATAGCTGCTCCGTTGTAAGTGGAGATCAGGGTGATGGTCCAACTCTTCGTTCGATGACAATGTCTCAATCAGATAATTCAGCTGGTGGGACCGTTTATACGATGGTTTCAACTGATGATGAAGGTACCCAAACAGAATCAGTAACTGCTGATGGTAGACCTGATATCACAACTGAGGTTGTTGATGGTGCTGTTGAAACAACGACTCTTGTGACTTCTTGCCAGAATAATGTTCTTAAGACTGATATCACTGTATCAGTATCGGTTCCAGACGTTGGAGACTTTTCATTCTCTGGTAAATCGGAAATCAAAAAAGCTGATGGAGCCCTTGTTTTAAGTATGAAAGCTGAAGATGCTAGTTTCACAATTGTTTGCAGATAAGGATCTTAAATGAAATCTTTAATCGCGATTTTTGCACTTAGTTTTTCTTTTGGGGCCCTGGCCTGTCCTAATCTCACAGGTGTGTATAATACTTGTGCCGTTGAGAGCACTCTACCGGGCAAGATTGAAGTTGAATCCATTGCAATAGCTCAGTTTGTTGACGAGC
>CAMDDI010000070.1 GCA_945890905.1 Bacteriovorax stolpii | reverse complement strand
GACGTCTGCAGCCACAAGCTGCTCTTATTTTCGGAGTCACTCTCATTGTCATTTGTGAAGCTGCTCTTTTTTTTGCGGTTAATCCTATGACCGCAATCTTAGGCTTCACGGCCGCCATGATCTATTTATTTCTCTACACTCCGATGAAGAAGAAATCTTCTCTTGCTCTTTTTGCAGGTGCGATTCCTGGTGCTATCCCACCTCTTATGGGGTGGACGGCGGTAACAAATTCTTTCGGAACTCTTGGTTGGGTTTTGTTTGCCATTCTTTTTGTTTGGCAGCTTCCTCACTTTCTTTCCATCTCTATTTATCATGCTCGAGATTACAATAATGCTGACTTGAAAATCCTTCCGCAAAATATCGGAATAAGAAATACGATTCATAGAATCGCTGTCTACACTTTCATTCTCATGCTGACCTCTTTGGTGCCTTTTTACATTGGTGCCGCCAATGAAATTTATCGCAACTCTGTTCTGCTTTTAGGTGGAGCATTTTTTGCTTATTCACTTTTTGGCTATAAAATGGAAGTGGACTCACCGGATATGTTGCAATGGTCACGGCGCTATTTTTATTCGTCGCTAGTGTATTTGCCATGCATTTTTGTGTTGATGATTGTTTTTAAATAGTTAGTTTAGATAAAATAGTGAGTTAAGAACTTATCAAGGGAAGCTTATGGGCCTTTTACAATTGGGTGTATCGCAAAGTTGGTGGCAACTTTCA
Organism: Bacteriovorax stolpii; assembly: GCA_945890905.1. Taxonomy (GTDB): domain Bacteria; phylum Bdellovibrionota; class Bacteriovoracia; order Bacteriovoracales; family Bacteriovoracaceae; genus Peredibacter. The sequence goes on along the minus strand of CAMDDI010000070.1, from coordinate 13,181 downwards.
ATGCCGCCAAAAGACATTTCCACCAATGGTCATTTGATTGATCATCTTTGGAACTACACAACCATGTTATGTATTTTCTACTTCATCCTGGTGTGTATCGGATTGTTTGGATTTTCATTCCTCTACTCTCGCAAACGCAACAAAACTCCGTACTACACTTACGGCAACAAGAAGAAGCATCTCTTGGTTACGGCCATCATTGGTGCTGCTGTATTCTTAACTATTGATTTGAATATCACACGTATTTCTAACAACGATCTCTTGAATCAATTCTGGAAATGGCCTGATCCAAAGACTGAAAAAGTCATGCGCGTAGAAGTTATGGCGCAGCAGTGGATGTGGTCATTCCGTTACGCTGGCCCTGATCAAGAATTCAACACAGCCGATGATGTTGTGACCAACAACGATCTTCGCGTTCCTGTTAACACGAAAGTTCTCTTTCATCTAACTTCTAAAGATGTGATTCACTCATTCTTTGTACCTAACGTGCGCTTGAAAGTGGATACCATTCCAGGACGAGTCACTCGTGTTTGGTGGGAAGTTAACACTCCAGGAAAATACGATATCGCTTGTGCCGAGATGTGTGGAACTCATCACTATCTTATGAAAGCTCAATTGACTGTTCTTACTGAAGAAGATTTCAATCGCTGGCTCGCGACCTCTGAACAATTAGCATTAAATACAAATGATCCCGACGACAAGAATCTTGCGTGGGGATGGAAGTGGGAGAATTAATATGAGCGGCGGATTCAACGAAATTCATCCAGAACCAACAACGTTTATTAGTAAATACCTCATTTCTTTCGATCATAAAGTGATCGCGAAGCAATTTTTATGGATGGGAATCATCTTCCTAGGCCTCGGCGGAATGATGGCCCTCCTCATTCGCTGGACTCTTGCCTACCCTGGAGTTCCGTTTCCTCTTTTGGGCGGAATGCTCTTTCCTGATTCTGCAGGGGTAGTTCCACCAGATGTTTACGCCACTCTCTTTACTATGCACGGTACAGTGATGATTTTTTATGCCATCACTCCCATTCTGATTGGGGCTTTTGGTAACTACTGTATCCCACTTATGATTGGCGCCCGAGATATGGCCTTCCCTATGCTCAATATGCTGTCATTCTGGTTTGCGGCCCTCTCTGGTTTGTTTGTGTTTATCTCTTTGCTTCTTCCTCTTGGATCTGCAGCAGGTGGATGGACCTCTTATCCTACACTCTCCACCATGATTGGTAGTCCGGGCCTTGGACAAACCTTTTGGTGTGTCGCCATCTTCCTATTTGGTATCTCTTCAACAATGGGTGCCGTGAACTACGTCACTACAGTGATCACTCTTCGTGCTCCAGGTATGGGCTATTTCGATATGCCTCTTACAGTTTGGGGTCTTTGGCTTACAGCTATTCTTAACGCTATCTTCGTTCCAGTTTTGGGAGCGGGTGTAATTCTTCTTATTTTGGATCGTGTTTTCGGAACAACTTTCTTCCTCGCAGGGGCATCAGCAACTTCTGGCTCAGGGGATCCAGTTCTTTTCCAACACGTTTTCTGGATTTTTGGTCACCCAGAAGTTTATATCTTGATTCTTCCAGCTTGGGGAATTGTGTCTGATCTTCTTTCATTCTTTGCTCGTAAACCTGCTTTCGGTGCAAAGGCTACGGCCCTTTCTATGACAGCAGTTTCTGTTCTTTCAACTGTGGTTTACGGTCACCACATGTTCACAACTCAAATGTCACCACTTCTGACTCAGTCGTTTATGACTCTTACCATGACCATTTCTATTACTTCTGCGATTTTCTTTGCTAACTGGCTTGGAACAATCTGGAAAGGATCAATACGTTTTGACTCTCCGATGCTCTTCTCTTTGGGAGTGGTATTCGTGTTCGGCCTTGGTGGTTTGACTGGTCTTCACTTAGGAACAGTAACTACAGATTTATACCTTCACGATACATACTTCGTAGTAGGTCACTTCCATTACACCATGGCAGCTTCGGTTCTTTTAGGTGGATTCGCTGGGATTTACTTCTGGTTCCCTAAAATGTTCGGAAGAATGATGAATGAAACTCTTGCAAAGATCCATTTCTGGGGAACGATGATTCCTTTGAACGGAATTTTCTTCGGAATGCTCATGGTCGGATACGGTGGTATGCACCGTCGTATTTATAACCCATTTGTTTATGAATCTCTTCAGCGCTTGATCCCAATCAACACCATGATCACTTGGTCAGCGATTTTGATGGGTGCTTTCCAAATTATTTTTGTGTTCAACTTCTTGTGGTCTTTGAAAAAAGGTCCAAAAGCTTCGCAAAACCCATGGGAAGTGGGGACTCTTGAGTGGACGATCCCGTCTCCTCCAGTTCACCACAACTATGATGTGATTCCTGTTGTGAAATGTGGACCTCATGAATTCGGTAACCCGAATCTCAAAAATGGTCGTGATTTCCAATATCAAACTGAAGAACTGGTACAAGGATAATAGTGAAAAGAAGTGAGCTTCAAAACAACTTGGCGATGACAGTGACGCTCATTATGGGCTCCATGCTCTTCCTAACGCTGTTTATGGGCTACGCCGTTTATAGGACGTCAGCTCAGAGCTGGCCTCCTATGGGAATGCCTCGGGTATCCCTCACCTTGCCTCTAATCAGCACTCTTTTTATTCTTGCGAGCAGTTTTTTCTGCTGGAGAACTAAGAAGAGTGTAGAGATCAAAAATTTCTCGGCGGCTCGAATGAATCTCAATCTGACTTTACTGTTGGGTTGTGGATTTATGATGGCGCAGATGTTTTTGTGGTCTCACATGAGAGCCTCTGGAGTGTTTGTGAGCTCAGGCATTTTTGCTTCAGTCATGTACGGCTTCACATGGATTCATGCGGCCCATATGATCTTAGGCTTAGCTTCTCTGGTATATTTGTCAGTGGTGCTTAAACCCACTGATGCTCGGATCTTGCAGAAATCCATTAACGTGGAAAAATTCTGGCATTTTCTGGGAGTGATTTGGATCATTATGTTTTTAACAATTTTTGTTTTATAGATTTTTTAAGGATGATTATGAACTTGAAAAAAATTTCTTACCTCTTGCCTCTTCTCCTCTTAGCTTGCGAAGAAGGAGGACATTTTCGGGAGTCTAAAACTTTCGCTGGAGGAAAAGTTGTAACGGCAGACACCCTGAATTTGGGTTACACTACTTACCAAGAATACTGTGTTCAATGTCATGGTGTGAAAGGTGATGGAGCAGGTGTTTCTTCAAAAGGTATGTTCCCACCACCGAGAAATTTCACTTTGGGTCTCTACAAGTTTGGGACTGTTCCATCGGGAGATCTTCCGCGGGATGAAGACTTCTACCGTATCATCCGTCACGGCCTAAATGGGACTGCGATGCTTAAATGGGATATCTCAGACAAGCGTCTTGATGCTGTTACTCAATACATTAAAACTTTTGCCCCAGCTGCATGGGAAGATCCTTCTAAAACACTTGGTGAACCAACTGCTTTCAGCCCAAATCCATATGAAGGTAAAGAAGCTGAAGGTATTGCTTATGGAAAAGAAGTTTATCATGCCGTGGCCAACTGCCAGAGCTGTCATTCGGGTTATGCTACGAAAGCAGAGCTCACTCAATGGGGTAAAAAGTATAATTCTCCAGTGACCGAATTTGAGCCTAATCTCTATCAAGTTAAACTTCAGGACTCAGATTACGGTTACAAAGCTCTTCCACCGGACTTTACTTGGCACCCAGTTCGCTCGGCTTACAAAGTGGACGAACTCTATCTGCGTATTGGTTCTGGGATCAATGGAAGTGGGATGCCAGCATGGAAGGGTGTGCTTGAGGACGATCAACTCTGGGCCGTTTCTTATTATGTGAAGTCACTTATCGACATAAGAAATACTCCTGATCGTGAAGTTCTCTTCTCTCAACTTAATAATCAGAAGTAAGGGATTTAAAAAAGTGCAAGCAACAGTAACTACTCCAGGACAGATGCGACAAACTAACTTCATCGAGAAGTTAGTGGGCAGTAAATTGTTCTGGGTTCTCGCTGTGACTTTTCTTTTTGCTTACCCCATTTATCGCAGTGTCTACCGCACTCTTCCGCCTGAACTGGCCGTATTGAGTATTCTTCCTGAGTATCGGTTCGTGGATGAAAATGGCAAAACTTTTGGTTCTCATGAACTAAAAGGGAAAGTGTATGTGGCCAACTTTATGTTCACCTCTTGCACAACTTTTTGTCCTAAGCTCTTAGTTGATGTTCAAAAGGTTCAACACAGAATGAGAGGAGTCATTGATCGCGCAGCTATTGTGTCTTTCACAGTAGATCCTGAGACTGACACCCCTGCTGTACTTTTTGCTCGGGCCAGAGAGCTTAAGGCCAACCCATTTGTTTGGCGCTTCCTCTCAAGCAGTATAGAAGAAACAAAAAAACTTCTCGTAGAAGGATTTAAAGTTCCTGTTGGTGATAAAGAAATTGCTGGTTCAGTTATGGAAGTAGCTCATTCAAATAAACTTGTTCTGGTTGATCAGGCCGGACGGGTTCGTGGGTACTACAACACTGATAAAGACAGTGTGAATCAGCTGATGATTGATATGGGTTTATTAATTAATCGAAAAAAAGAGTCTTAAAATAAGGAGATCTTTGTGAGTGAAGTAAGTCACAAAAGCCACAAGGCAGAGTATTTCAAGGTTTTCATCATGCTCACGGCCCTCACTGTGGTTGAGCTTGTGATCCCAGGAATGAGTATTTCTCATTTCGCTAAAGGATCATCACTCACACTCTTGGCATTGGGGAAGGCGGCCATCGTTGCTTACTCTTATATGCACTTAAAAGATGAAACTCGTTGGATGAAATTTGTCGCTCTCATCCCTATTGCAGCGTTTTGTTACGCCGTCATGGTTATTTTAGAATCAATGTATCGCTAATTAAGGAGATCTTTTATGGATCACACAGCACCAGCTAAAAAAGAAGTTTTTCATTCTGAGACATCTATCTTTGCTCATGAGAACAGCATGCCTAAGGCCAACCAAGCTAAGATGCCAACTTGGGCACTTTTGGGAATTCTCATCGTGGCATTCTTCATTTTGAAAACTTTCATTTATATTTCGGATAAAAAACGCGCCGGTAAATAAGTTTTCCCTCTCAAAGGGCCCATTATTGGGCCCTTTTTTTTGACCTTACGCAGCCATTGTGAGAGAACTCACCTCAATTCGTACCCTCTTTAAGGATATTTTATGACTGAAAAAACCATGATCATGGGTAAAGACTCTCCATTAGAAGAAACCATCTCTAGACTCAAAGCTCTACTTTTGGATGCGGGTTTTGACGTTGAAGAGGCTTCTTGGCTCAATCCAGTTCCTAATGTTTGGTCTGTTCATATTCGTGACCGCTATTGCCCATATCTTTTTACTAACGGTAAAGGAATTACTCGGGATGCGGCCCTGGCCTCAGCTTTGGGTGAATTTTTTGAGCGCTTAAACTGTAACTATTTCTTTGCTGATTTTTATTTGGGTGAGCAAATTGCAAACTCAGATTTTGTTCACTACCCTCACGAAAAATGGTTCACTGAGACTAAGGGTCTATTAAACGACAAGCTCTGGGCCTACTACGATGCTGACAGAGAACTGACTCCTGAACAATTAGTGGATACTAACTCAGGAAATTTTGAGCGTGGCATCTGTGCTCTTCCTTATACCCGTGTCAGCGACAATAAGACTTTCTACTTTCCTATGAATATCATTGGAAATCTCTATGTATCAAACGGCATGGCCGCAGGAAATACTAAAACGGAGGCGCGAGTACAGTGTCTTTCAGAAATCTTTGAACGCAATATAAAAAATAAAATTTTGGCCGAAGGAATTTCACTTCCTACCATTCCTCAGGAAGTTTTAAATCGCTACCCCAAAGTGGTTGAGGCCATCGCTGAACTTGAGGCCAATGGTTACCCTATCATCTGTAAAGATGCTTCTTTGGGTGGAAAATATCCGGTGATTAACGTCACACTTTTAAATCCTCAAGAAGGAACAGCATTTGCTTCTTTCGGGGCCCATCCAAAATTCCAAGTGGCGTTAGAGAGAACTTTAACAGAGCTTCTTCAGGGACGAAGCCTTGATCAACTCAATGTTTTCACTCCTCCGAGTTTTGAACTAGAGGACGTCAGTGATCACTTAAATCTTGAAGCCCATTTTATTGATTCGAATGGTTTAATCCACTGGAATTTTTTCCGTGAAACTTCTGATTATGAATTTAATGATTGGAACTTCGGGGCAGCGACCACTCAGGCAGAATTTGATAGCCTGATTGATATCTTTCATAAGATGGAAAAAGATGTCTACATTATGGATTATGAGCATCTATCTGTTTATGGCTGCCGCATTCACGTGCCGGGCATGTCTGAGATTTATCAACCAGAAGATCTGGCATGGGATAACAACAACAGTGCAGCTTCTTTGAGAGCTGATATTTTGGGAGTTCATGAACTCGATCAGGAAGCCTTGATGGAACTCCATGAGAAGCTTGAAGAGAAAGGTTTTGATGACATGCTCTTAGTGGCCCATGGAATTGGAGTGATACCAGATGCGGGAACTCTTTGGGCCGATCTGCGTTTTGGTGAATTTAAAACCATGATAGCCTTAGCGGCCAAAAATTATGAACTTGCCCGTGCGGGAGCTGACTGGTGCCTTCACTTTGCTCCATTAAAATCAGAGAGAAAAATGCTCTATTCATGCATCAATACTTTGCTTCAAATTGAAATGAATGATGACGTGAATACTCAAGACTTTCAACCAACAGTTGAGAAGCTTTTTGGAAAATCTTTAGTTGATGATGCTCAGGCCATGATCAACGGGTTTGAGAAATTTTCAGGCCTTCATGAAAGTGATCTGAATCTTAAAGGATTTGAGATGCATCAAAAGCTTCTTACTTCTTATGAGAAACTTCAGCGGGCCAAGAAAATTTGGTTTGAGAAAAAATAATTAATTCACATTCTCTAGGGGAATATTCCCCTGGAGAGACTGAAAATTGTTATTTAAAAATTTTAAGTAAGCTCTCTTCTGAATATTCATCATCTTCATCACAGTCACAATTAAGGCCGGCTCTCTTACTAGAAGTCTTCCAAAATCGGCTTTCATATCCCTCCAAGAAAGAGCAAGCACACGCTTAAGCTCCCGCATGAGTCTTTTCATATGGCGAGGGTTTCTGCATTCAAGTTGTTGCATTTCGCAGCGGTTTTGAAGTTCAGATTCGATCATATCGATATTGAGATCTTTAATGGCCAAAAGTTCTTTTTGAGTAATGATGAGGCCAATTTGAGAAAGGACTGATCCAAAATCAAGTCCTGTGACATCTTGATCAAAACCTTTAAGACCTAGAGTGCGGCCAATTTTTAAAAAATATTTATCAAGAGTTTTAGCACTGACATTTTTCATCTCAGAATTCCAGAAAAGAATGACCCCTGAGTCCATAGCGTAGGCAATTTTTTGATGAAGTCCTGGAGTGATAAACATTCCGCTATTTTTGCGGGTAGAAATAAAAAATTCAGAAGTACGGTTATTGTCAATCACGCCGTATTCGCCCACTCTCTGACTCATCCCACGGATATAGGGAATTCCGTAGTAAGAATTTCTCTCAGTACCATCCCATGAAACAGTCTGACGGGCACTTGAGAGAGTGGTTTGAAGAACGTTAATTTTTCCGGCAATCCCTTGGCGGAATAGTTTTTGATGCTCAGGATTTTGAATATCAAGATTAAAATGGGCCACAAACCGATGTCCACGGAAACGATCCAAGCTAAGCTCTGCCACTAGTGGACCAATCTGGGCTTCTTGACGGGTCAGGCCCTCTTCAGCAATTTTAAAAACAATTTGATGCTCATTGAGTTTACGAATTTCCACAATGAATTGGTTTTGAAATCCTACAGATCCTTTCAATAAATTCACTGGTCCAGCACCCGCACCAAGATAGGCCTGAACTCCTCCGTAGGTTTGATAAAGTCCGTGATCGCCCACTCCCCAAGGAAGCATTTCCGTGAGTTCTTTCGGCATACGGATATCTTTTGAAGTCTCATCTTCTTGCGTATTTTTCATGCGGGTCATGAGCATGATTCCACCTAGGTAAGGCGAGAGACCCACGTTAACATAATTACTCACGATAGCAGACGCACCCAAACCGGCCTCATAGCGGGTTCTGCGGACATCGATCCATTTATTTTGAGAATCCACAGCAGATAATTTAAATTCCGAGGTGAGAGAAGGAACAGAGTAAGACACATTGTTCATGGACAGACCCAATTGCACTGAAGGGGCCACACTGAACATTCCAGGACGATTAATGAAGGTGAGCTGGCCAATTTCATTGAGGGCAATAGGAAGATCTAATGAGGTACCAATCGACTCTTCGGTCGGTAGAAAATTAACCTGGGCCGACCCAATGGTTGGCACCATAAAAGTGAGAAGCATTAGTAGTTTAAACATCGGGGAATAATAAAGGAACCGAAGTGGATTGAAGAGGGTCTAATTATAGGTCTGTAAAAATGATCTGAAAAAAAAGAGGAAGCCTTTGAGCTTCCTCTTTTTTGTATGCCATTCGAAATTGGTAGGAATTATCACCACCAGATCGGGCTATAAAATAGATTTAAGCTGGGCCTCTGTCATCGGAGCATGGTGATGACTCTGTTTACTTAACCCTTCAGCATCAGGAGTATTTGTACCCCAAATATAAGTATCAAACTCATGGGTTAAATCCATACCGCTGAAGAACTCAAGATTATTTTTAAAGTGCTGCTCAGTGATCACCATGTGATTGTAGGCAGCAAAGTAGCCACGAAGGAAGGCCTTTAAACCACCGATATTTTGTAAACGGTAATCAAGGTAGGCCATAAATGCGGCACCTAAAGCATAGGATCTGTCATCGGTATTTCGTTTATAAACTGACTGACCTCCAATATCACTTCCGCCGAAGCTCACTGTTGGCAGACGCAGATATCCACGGTCACGCCAGCTGGCAATGGCCTCATCAATCCAACCAGAATTTCCGTTAGAAGGCATGACTCCTTTAGCGAAATAGGAGTGAAGCATTTCGTGATCAAAGGCCCCAAGAGAAGTTTGAGTCGCACCTGAATGCTCCATCCCGCCCGTACCCGGAAGAGTTCCATAAGCAACAAAACTTGGATGTCCCCAAGGACCATAATCTGCTTCAAGTTCTGCAAAAATTTCCTCTGAGTATTTTTTAAAATCACTGGTAGCAAGATACCAAGGGGTATAAACCGTCACAGGAATTTCCCGTCCGTTAACTGATAGATAATTATAATCCATGCGGCGAAGAGATCCTTGGCGAGTGGTATGGTAGTAAAGTGAAGAAGCAGTGAAGTAGTCTGGATACACAATGGTCCAGCTGGTGGGAGAATTCTTAGTCACCACTCCATTAGTAAAAAACTCTTGATCAATTTTTTTTACACCTACAAATTTTGCATTGATGGTCATTTGATACTGATCAAATTCAAGGTTAGAAGGAACATACTGCTCAAGAAACATTCTTTCTTTAAGATCACGGATCCAAAAAGCACTGGATACGTTGAAAGTATTATTATCATGATATCTGACGTTGGCCTTAAAGGTATTTTCCATCTTTAAGACATGCTCACCTGGATCAACGAAAGTATCAACTAATCGGGCCTTTGAAATCTTATCGGGAAAATCAAGAGCAACTACACGAGTGGCCACGCCATCAAGAGTGACATTTTTTGGATTGGGGACCAGATCAAAGATGGGCTTGCCTGTTTTCTCAGCTTCAAAAACAATGGTTGAACGTACAGTAGTAATTTTATTTTCAAGATCATAAGTCACATCATATTGGGCCGTTTTAAAATCCACAAATACTGAGCGGCCACTTTTTGAAACAAAATCAGGTGGTGCTAAATGAAGATTGGCCCAGGCGCTAGTTGAGAGCAAAGTGAGAATTGCTAATGTCATTTTCATTAATTGTCCTTATGTGAGTTTTTATATTCACATGATTTTTTTAGTAACCATCTAAAGATTGGATTTGCTGTATTGGGTAGAGATTTTTCGGGATGATACTGAACACCAATAGCGGGTCGGTGAGTATACTCGATGACTTCAGCAATCATGCTGTTATGTGAGAATCCTGTGATTTTGGCGTGAGGGAAATCATTCTCATGCTCTTTAAAATAAGGTACACGGATGCCCTGGTGATGAAGTTTAAACCCAGACACTTGAGAGCGGCCATAAACCTGCTTTAATTGACCATCGTCAGTAAAAGTCACGCGGTCAAAAAGGAATCGGCGATTTTTTATTCCTAACTCAGTCTTTATATCAAGATAAAGAGGAATGCCTTGGGCCACGGACATCATTTGCATTCCACGACAAATTCCGAGCACGGGAATTTTTGAAAACTTATCTTCGTTTGAATAGCGACTCAGGAGTTGGTACTCAAAAGGATCGCGCACCCTGCCCTCTTGGGTATAATTAACGAGCTTCAGATTTGATTCCGTGTATTTTTGGAGCTCAGGAGTGACATGACTTAAGTAGTAAGTAGGATCAATATCAGCACCACCAGGAAGCAAGACTCCATCTACTTGAGCTAGAGACTGATCAAGACTTCCCATAGTCGTTAGGTCAACGATTTGAAGCGGATAACCCATCTGCCGGGCCACCATAGAGAGACGTAGCTTATAAAAAAAGTCACACTTATAGCTGCATCCAATAACTAGTTTTTCTTTTTGGGGAAGCTCACAGGCCAAAAGAGAGAAGGAAAATATCCCAGAGAGGATAAGGAGTGCGAGAAGTTTGTTCATTTAATTATTGTAAGAGACTATTGATCAAGCTCAAGCTCCAAGATTTTGCGGAAAATTCTACTAGGTCTTAAAGCTTATAAACTATGCTTGCTTATTACCGATGATTAATTATGGATAAAAACCTAATAAAAGACTTTTCTAGTCGGCTAAGAGACATAGCCAAGGATTTAAGCTTTCTAGGTCATCCACGGTTTCCACTCAAAGAGTTACGCCAACTATTTCCTCAGCATTTAAATTTTATCAGTGAGCTCGAAGATGTGAGCGTGCCTTTTCCGGTTAATATTGCGGCAAAAAGAAAGGCGATGGATGTATTCTTGCGGGAGCTCGCTTCGGCCGATCTGCCCTTGTCCCTAAAAAAAATCTTCACTCACAGAATTCAGGATTATCATTTGCTTCTCTCCATGATGGAAAATTTTGATAATGTTTTTTTCTACGAGCACTGCACCAAGCTCTACGGCACTTCTCACCATATGAGTAAGAACAATGCCTTTCTATATTTCTTGGAAAAAATCCCTGAATACTGTTTGCCTGACACTAGTGAAATCAAACTCCATGGTGACGGTGCCCTTGCCTACTTGCGGGGAAGAATGTCGGAAACTTTTAATCCTATGGATTTTGATGTTAAGGCTTCAAGTTCTCTACTCTCTGATTCTTCGGCCGGAAGAAGAACTTTAAAACTCAACACCATCAAAGAATACACGACTGGTCAGCTAGATATTTTCTTAGTTCACGAAGGCTGGGTTCACTTGGGCACTTCTTTAAACGGGGCCCTGCAAGAAGATAATCTCTGGCTCTCCACCTGGGCACCCCGCACAACTTTTTTGCAAGAGGGGCTTGCGATCTTGACTGAACTTATCACAGGCTGCATGACTAAAGAGCGATGGAATAAAGTGGTGATCAGGCATCTGGCCACTTCAATGGCAGAGCGCGGATCCAATATTACAGAAGTGTATTCATTTTTGCGCCATCATCAAATGGAAGATCTTGATGCATTTAAATTGGCCCTAAGAGTTTTCAGAGGTGTGCCCTTGGAAGGAGGCATGGCCTTTACTAAGGAGCTGCTCTATCTTCACGGACTCATTGAACTTCTCTATCATCTGCATTTTTTTAAAACTGATTTGAAATCCCTTTGGGTGGGAAAAATCTCTTTTGAAGAACACATCATGCTCATGGATCACTGGGAATTGATGCAACCTCAGGTGAAATATTTTCCTGAAGCTCTGAATACTCCCCAAGTGCAAGCACGTTTGCAAAAACTCAAAGAGCTCTCCTTTAGCTTATTTCACCAAGGCTTCCCTAAGAATTTTTCGTACTAAGCATCACGGCCACTTGCTTAAATGCTTCCCATAACTTTACTTGGACATCGGGTTCAATAGACGAAAGTTTTAAGGCCTTATTCATACACATCAGCCACTGACGGGCCTCTGCTTCTCCAATAGAGAATGGAAAATGGCGCATACGTAATCTGGGATGACCGTATTTTTCTAGATACACAGGAGGACCACCAGTCCATCCAGAAAGGAAGGCCTTAAGCTTGGCGGCCGATTCCATCATGTCACGATCAGCATGAGTGGCCAGGCACTCCTGGGCTTCGGGATCAGTGCGCATGATGTGATAGAAATCATCAACCAGCTTATCAATGACAATTTGTCCGCCAATTTTATCAAACATAGATCACCTACGCTTTTAGTCTTCTAAGAGAAAAAATTGTTCTGTATCCCACAAAAGCTGTTTTTGATTATAATGAATGAAAACCTAAACCTCAAAGGATCACTTATGAAAATCTTATCTTTCGCCCTATTGACTGCAGTTCTTTCCCTCTCTTCTTGTGCTCACAAGAAAGCTTGTTGTGGTGGAAAAGAAGCTGTGAGCTGTTCAAAACACGGTGAGGACAAAGTTAATTGTGAAAAAAATGGTAACTGCAAAGACCAAAAGACATGTTGCAAGTCTGATAGCTGCCAGAAGAAATCTTAAATTGTTCGCAGCTAACTGAGGATACTATTCTTAAAAAAAGACCCGCTTCTGCGGGTCTTTTTCGTTTACGCCATCATCTTATGTCTTGAGTATGAATAGATTCTATCAACAAACTGCTTTTCTTTGGCATCAAGATCGATTTGGGTCTTTAGCTTTCGAATTCCAAATACTTCTTCAAAGTCGAGCACTTTACTGGCAACTCCAACATACATTGCAGGCGACCATTCGTGCGCGTGAGGATCATATTTATTCTTCTTCACAAATTTCGGATTCATAAAATTGCGATAAATTTTCATAAGCTGGATCTTTTCGATCAGAGCAGCTTCATGCTTTTGAAATGAAATCGTCTCCCTCTGCTGGGATGAAAAGAAGTGACGGTACAAGTTATGAAGTCGGTTGATGGGAAATAATGGATTGCTTGCA
>CAMDDI010000069.1 GCA_945890905.1 Bacteriovorax stolpii | reverse complement strand
TATTTTATAATATCCCATTGGCACATAAATCGCATAAATATCGATAAAAGATACGCGACCGAGCAATTGCGTAAAAATTTATTATTACCAATACTAGGGATCAACTTATGAACACAAGCTGTGAAACTTCAGATCTTTTAGTTTTTTCCCATCTACGTTGGGATTCTAATTTCACACGGCCCCGTCATCTTCTTGGTCGCTATGCTAAACATCGTCGTGTCTTCTACTTTGAAGGGCCAGTGTTTGGTGTAACTGATGTTCCCCGTCTTCACCTTAGAGAAACTGCTGAAAATGTTTTAGTGGTTGTTCCATATATTCCTTCTACCCTTCACGGTATGGAAATTGAAGGTGCTCTCAAGGATTTGGTAGATGAGCTAATCTACGAAGAAGAGCTCACTCAATATACACTTCTCTATTATAATCCAGCTGCCCTAGCTTTCACCCGTCACTTGCAAGCACAGGCGGTGATTTTTGATAAAATGGATCATCGTCAATCAAATGTTCAGAATGCTATTGAAGCTGAACTCATGAGAAAATCTGATGTGGTTTTCACTAACGGTTTCTCGCTTTTTGAATATCTTAAACATAACCATGATAATATCCATCCGATCCCTTCCTGTGTAGATTTTAAGCATTTTTCTCAAGGAAGACTTGATCTAATGGAACCCATGGATCAAATCCACATTCCTCATCCTCGTGTCGGATATCACGGTATCATCGATGAACGTATTAACTTCACTCTTCTATCCGAAATGGCCGATCTCAAACCAGATTATCAATTTGTAATGATTGGACCAGTGATGAATATTGATGGAGAAAAACTTCCTCAAAGAAAGAATATTCATTTTCTAGGTAAAAAAGATTATCACTCTCTACCGCTCTATTTAGCAGGATGGGATTGTGCCATTGTGCCATTTCTATTAAACGAAGAGACTCAACTTTTGAATCCTACAAAGACTGCTGAATTTCTTGCGAGTGGAACTCCAGTTGTGGCCTCGGCCATCAAAGATATTGTTTCATCCTATGCCCAAGAAGATTTGGTTGTAATTGCTCACACTGCTGAAGAATTCATCAACAGTATTGAAATGGCCATCAGTCAGAATTCGAATCAGGAAGCATGGATAAAGAGAGTCGACGCATATCTTTCAAAAAACTCATGGGACCAAACGTTCCTTAAAATGGCAAAAATGGAAAAGGCCATTCCTAAAAAGCGCACTTTCATGCAGCCACGCATTCATCACATCACGCAAATTCATATAGCAGCCAGTGGAATGATCTGAGGGATTTCCTTCCTTCAGAATAAGCAAGTGAGAGGATAAGAGACGCAACGCTTCTTATCCTCTCATTTCTATGGTCAAACTCTCACCCGAAAATTAAAATTTAGCATCTTGAATTAAGGAGAGGCCATGGGACTGATACTCAAACAGATCTTTGCATTTATAAAGTTACTTAACTCTGATACTGGAAATATTTCGCTTGCGATGGGTATGACCTGCGGATTTATTTTGGGTATGACTCCAACTCTATCTCTACACTCACTTTTTATTTTTCTCATTCTCTTTTTTTTCCGAATTCAAATTGGTGCTGCTTTAGTGATGGCATTTTTCTTTAAATTTATTGCATATCTTTTGGATCCTATTTTTCATTCCGTTGGAAGCAAAATTTTAGAAATGGAATCCTTGGCGCCAATTTTCACGAAGCTCTACAATATGCCGCTTATCCCATATACCCGTTTTAATAATTCGGTGGTTATGGGCTCAGCGGTTGTTACATTTATCCTCTCTCCTTTTGTTTACTTACTCAGTCAATACTTGATCAGCAAATACCGTGTGGTAGTTCTAGCACGTTTGAAGAATACCACATTATGGAAAGCTGTAGAGGCAACTAAGTTCTACCAGTGGTATTACAAGTACGATCAATATAAGTGGAATTAAGGGTAAGGATTATATGACTGATACAACTGAGAAAAAAAATAAGAAAAAAGGTCCCATTCGTTTTGAGGCCATCATACCGGTACTCATTTTGTCTACGATCACCTTCGTATACTTTAGTTACTACTTTGATTTACACTTAAAACGCCTCGTGGAATACGTTGGAACACAAGGAAATGGAGCTGAAGTAAATGTTGACTCTATCAACACAAGCTTTATTAAAGGCTCATTTGAATTAAACCGTCTTCAAGTAACAGACAAAGAACGACCAACTCATAATTCCCTTGAGATTGGAAATATGCACTTTAAATATCTCTGGGATGCACTCCTCCGTATGAAATTTGTCGTGGAAGACGCCAGTATTAATAACATTCAAATTGCTAAACCCAGAAAATCTCCCGGGTATGTTCTTCCTCCCGAGCCGGCCAGACCAAGCAAGCTTAATGAATTACAAAATGAAGTGATCGCTCAGGTTAAAAATAAATATGGTGCCAATATGTTGGGCGATCTAATGGCCATTCTCGAAGGTGGAGACTACAAAGATCAAATTGAAAAAATCCGAGGCTCCCTCAAAAGCGAAGAACGCGTAAAGGCGATGATCGCAGACGTTAATGCTAAAAAAACTTTTTGGGATGAAAAAGTCAAAACGCTTTCAGATACATCAAAAATTAAAGAGATCGAATTAGAAATTCAAAACATTCAAAAAGAAAAAAATGTTTTAAAGCAGGCCCAAAGCATTCCTAAACTCTCTGGGCTCTTAAAAGATGTTCAAAAGCAGTACAAAGATGTCGAAGCTTCAACCAAGCAACTTCAAGCTGAAGTGAACGCAGTTTCCCAGTATCCTAAAGAATTACAAACTTTGGTAGCTGAAGATGTAGCAAACCTCAAAGATCATTTTAAGCTTCCCAAAATTGACTTCAAAGATATGGCCATGCATCTGTTTGCAGGAGAATTTGCCGAATACATCGCTAAAGCGCGTAAATATCAAGCTCTCGCAAAACAGTACATACCTGAGAAAAAAGAAAATAAAGATGAAGTTATTCCTCATAAACGCTCTGAAGGGAAAAGCTACGAGTTTCCTGTTACTACGGGTTACCCTCTTTTCTGGCTCAAGCGCGCGGCCATAAGCTCTACCGGTACAGCCGAATCTTACTCTGGAAATGTTTCAGGGGAACTAACTAACGTGACCAACGCTCCCAAGCAAATCGGCAAACCCCTGGTTCTGGATATGCGCGGTGATTTCACGGCCGCCAAAATTCTTGGAGTCAAAGCGATCCTTACCATCGATCACACCCGCGAAATTGGAAAACAATCAGCGATGATTCAAGTGGGATCATTTGCAGTTCCAGAAAAATTATTTGTAAATAATGAGAAGATGAAATTCGGGTTTCGAAATGCCACCGGAACTTCAACCATCAACGCAAGCCTTCAGCAGGAGCAAGTTTCAATGAGTTGGAACTCGGCTCTCAATAAACCAGAATTTGTAGTGGAGACCTCGACTAAAATCGCCAAGGAGATGCTCTCAAATATCCTTAATGGTATCCCCGTTATCAACATCAATGGTTCAGCAGCTGGGACTTTCTCAAATTTAGATCTTAAAATTTCTTCTAATCTAGGCGATGAATTAAGCCAGGGATTTAGTCGCGAAATTGGTCTTAAAATTACTGAAGCCCAAAATAAACTCACGGCGATGGTGGATGAAAAAATTAACAAACCTAAAGATGAACTTCTTGCAAGCATTAATGGAAGCAGTAAAAACTTAAGCTCCCTTGGGAACCTGCAAGAACTTTACAAGAAAAATGAAAGTCGCATTCAAGATGAGATCGCAAAAATTAAAAAGGGTGGATCATCTAAATCTATAGATGAGGTGAAAGAGAAAGGTAAAAAGTTTCTCAAGAGTATCAAATTTTAATGTCTTCAAAACTTAAAAATCCAGGGCTTCCAGTAACGAGCTGGGAGCACCTTGAAAAAAGTCATCTCTCCGTTACTAAAACAGGGATCCTTTTTCAAACTCTCCATTCAGTCATCTATGCCCAAAGAGGAAAGCATCCCCACTTTGGAGACAATCTTAAAGATTCAGATAAATACGTAATTGAAAATCATGAAATCACTCAGGCGCATTTCAAGTTAGAATCAGTCCTAACTAAACATGAAATTGAGATGGTTTTAACGGCAGCTCAAAAATTTCAAAACAAGACTGATTCTTCACTGAGTTTTGAATTTATTTTCTCTGACAAAGATTTAATTTTGATTGAGTCTTCTCAACCATTGAAAGTGATCCAAGAAAATTTTAAGATAAACCCCACATCTCTCTTAGGAATTCCTTGTTCTCCAGGACTCATCGCAGGAGAATGCTTAGTCCTTACCAAAGAACCATCGGAAATACTTACTCAAAAGATTGTAGTCGCTCCTACAATGTGCCTTTTAAAAGACCACTCCTTGGCAAAAATTAAAGGACTTATCCTTGAAGAAGGAAGTCTTCTTTCTCACGCCTCCATTATTACTAAGGAATTAGGAATTCCTTGTATCATCCATGTACCTTCTGCAACTCGTATACTTCAAAACGGAGACAAAATCCGGATGAATGGTAAAACTGGAAAGATTGAAAAAATTGAAGTCTAGTATGCCAAAAGTTTCCGGAGTGCTTCCACCACATCTGACACCTGTGGTAAGATGACTTCTTCAAGATCTGGACAATAAGCAACGTGAACATCTTTTGAACACACTCGCAAAATTGGCGCATCCAAGGACTCAAAACACTCTTCATTGACTCTTGCTGCGATCTCTCCGGCATAACCAGAAGTTTTGTGTTCTTCGTGACAAATAAGAAGTCTGTGAGTTTTCTTGAGTGATTTAAAGACACCCTCAAAATCGAAAGGTGAGATTGTTCGGGCATCGAGAATTTCAATGGTGTGTCCTTCTTTCTCTAGTTCTTTTGAAGCTTCTACAGCTTTTTGAACTAAGGCTCCCCAAGCAACAATGGTAGCACTCTTGCCTTCTTTCACCACGCGGGCCTTACCAAAAGGAATCATAAATTCCTCACCTGGGTCAGCGGTACGGTTGTATCCTTGATAGTAGAGATGCTTATGTTCTAGGAACATAACTGGATCGTCACAGCGAATGGCCGTACGAAGAAGTCCAATAGCGTCTTGAGCGTTTGAAGGATAGACGACATGAATTCCTGGATTGTGTGTGAAGAGAGACTCTCCGGATTGAGAGTGATACATGGCCCCTCCGCGAAGGTAGCCACCAATGGGAACCCTCACCACCATTGGGCA
This sequence comes from Bacteriovorax stolpii, assembly GCA_945890905.1. GTDB lineage: Bacteria > Bdellovibrionota > Bacteriovoracia > Bacteriovoracales > Bacteriovoracaceae > Peredibacter. Next base: position 8,696 of record CAMDDI010000069.1, on the reverse strand, counting down.
CTTGAAATCTCCACCTGAACGGTAACGAGTCGTCGCCATTTCATTTTTCAACTGCATGTAAGCAGTCCAGATGTAATCAAAGAATTGAATCTCAACTACAGGCTTAAGTCCTCTCATGGCCATACCAATTGCCCGTCCAATAATATTGGCTTCAGCAAGTGGCGAGTTAAAGACTTGTCCAGGCTTGGCCGCTTTCTGAACTCCGTGAGTAACTTTAAATACGCCACCCTTCCCTTTAAGGTCTGGATTTTCATATTTTTCAACTTCTGTGAAGTCGGCTACATCTTCTCCGAACACCATCATCAAAGGATTCTTTTTGATTTCTGATTTCAAAGTCATGTTGATGGCACTGGCCAGAGGGATATCATCTTTGCCAGAGAGTTCAGCTTTCGTTTCAAATTTTGATGAACGGGGATCAACTTCGGAATACAAATGATCCATGTAAGTTGATTTATCTGCCCATGGAGTGGCCAGCGCTCGAGTCATAGCTTCGCGGATTTCTTTTTGAACTTCATCCATTACCGCTTTCACATCATCAGAAGTCATAAGCCCAGTTTCAGTGAGAAACTTAGGATATGAATTGAACACATCGAGTTCAGCTTCAGAAGCGAGATCATCTTTAGTGCGGTAGTAAGAGTGGTCATCTGAAAGAGAGTGAGAGTATGGACGAGTTACATTTGCGTGAACAAGAACTGGCCCTTTTCCTGCTCTTAAGTATTTTTCAACTTCTACCATGGTATCGTAAGAATCAATGGGACAATTGCCATCACACTTAAAAATTTTGAGTCCAGGAAAGTTTGCAAGAGCTACTGAAATGGATGCACCTGGAGTCTGAACCGAAACAGGAACAGAAATCGCATAACCGTTATCTTCTACCATGAAAAGAACTGGGAGCTTATTCACACAAGCAGTCGTGAGCCCTTCCCAGAATTCACCTTGAGAAGTTGTGCCATCCCCACATGAAACATAAACAATTTCTTGATCGTGATAAACAGGTGAATCTTTGAGTTTCATTTTTTTCAAATGAAGACCTGCTTCGGCCACACCTACGGCCTGTAAGAACTGAGTACCAGTACAAGATGATTTTGAAACAATATTGAGTTTTACATTTCCCCAATGAGCGGGCATTTGTCGACCATGAGAAGCGGTATCACCTGTATTCCCGTTGGCCTGGCAAAGCATTTCATAGGGAGTCACACCAAGACCCAAGCATAGGGCACGGTCACGGTAGTAAGGAATAAAATAATCATGCTTAGGCTTTAGCACTTTGGCCGTGGCCGAAAGAATACCTTCGTGACCTGCACCAGAAATTTGGAAAAAAGCTTTATTCTGCTTTTTCATACTGATTTCAGCATCATCAGTTTTGCGTGAAACATAAATATTATGAAGGAACCATTTCAGATCAGCTTTAGTGAGCTTATTTTTTTTGATCTGATCAAGCTTATGATTGTATTTAGCATTAGATTTAGAATTCACTTCAGTGGCCTCTGTTTCAGTGGTGTTGATGCGCATAGTAATATCCCTTGAATAATCGCCTCATCTTATCCCAATGAAGAGCTAAAAATCTAGTTGAGAGGGAGGTATTTTTGATGATCTGACTCATACGGCCTAGGAGGTGTGCTAATGATCTGGGTTAGTTACTTTTCGACATGCTGAAATCGGTAGAGTTTCTCTAGGTATACTCCATGAGCTCTGACATTAATGTACATGATTACGTTATGCTCGGGATAATGAACAGTAAACTCCCATACCCCTTCCTTAACATGAACCATATTCTCAACTTCACCAGCACTTCCGGGCTCAACTATTATCTCAGGCACTGTAGGAATCTCCACTCCCTTGCCTCTGCTATCAACCAGAGAAAGTTGGAATTTCACTCGATGTTTCCGATTAGAAATCATTTTAACTTTAGTTTTAGTCTTATCAATTTTTGCGAGGCTAAATTTGAACTGCTCTCTTAAGACTTCTCCGCGAGCATAGAAATCAACTTTACCTTGTTCCAATTCTTTTTTCGTATCTACTTTGATATAATAGCGGCCACAAAGTTGGCGTGAGAGTTTAAAAGGAATATTTTTAGTCCCAGATTTTTTAAGTTCAATCTCAGCTTCATCTATATCTACAAATTTATTGTGAGCATCTTTAAGTTCGATATAAAAATAGTAATGAAAGATGTCGTCTTCAAGTTCAGGGGGAAATAGTTTAACTGAACTGTTACTCTTTTCAATTTCCCCGTAACGATAATCTGTATCTATGGATGCAGGACCTCGGCGAGGTGCCTCCGCACATGAAACCAGGAATATGAGTAATAGGAGAAACGTTTTCATATCCAACTGTTCGGCTACCTGAGCAAACTAGTTTAGTCGGGATTGGATAATTTCATCATAAACCTTTAAGTTGCTGAAAAAACTAGGTTCTAGGGAGTCTGATTTAATCCCTGAGACCTAGTTTTTTAGAACTTTTACGGCTTCAAGGGCATCCACAATAGTTCCATGGATAGATAAAGAGCTGAAGAGTACTTGCTTAGCATCCCCAGGAATATTCACTTTATGATTTGGGTACCTACGAGAGGTATCAATTAAAAGTGATCTTAAACCTTCAGCATCAAGCCCGGCTTCATATGAAAGAACTAAGGCAGCGACTCCTGCAACAACAGGAGCGGCCATAGATGTTCCAGAAAATGTGTCGTACTTATCATTAGGAACAGTAGAAAGAATATCTACACCGGGAGCAAAAAAATCAACTGAACGAGAACCAAAATTTGAAAATTCCGCAGGAAGGCTCAACCCTTTTTGAAATGAAGAAGCACCAATCTCAAGCCAGTTATTAAAGTCTGCGTTTCTCTTATCTACACGGCCCGGAAAGTTGGGAGCATTATTAATGTTCCTGTTATCGTTTCCTGCTGCGTGGACAAGGAGTACTCCCTTAGATTCTGCGTAGCGGACAGCTTCATCCACAATTCTCTTATAAGGAGAATAAGCTTTTCCGAAACTCATGTTAATGATCTTGGCGCCGTTATCCACAGCGTAGCGAATTCCATTGGCCACATCTTTATCGCGCTCGTCTCCATTAGGTACTACTCGAATGGCCATGATTTTTATATTTGTCGCAACACCCTTCATACCAATTGAATTATCGCGAGTGGCAGCAATGATTCCAGAAACGTGAGTTCCATGATCGGCATCAGGGCCAATAACATCGTTGTTGCCATAATATTTTTGATTTAGATCTGTGTAGTTATCCCCAATGATAGTGCGAGGATTATAGTCTTCGTTATAGTGGTAATTTACTGTTGCATTATAATGAGCAAGTACTCTATTGATGCGCTCAAATGTCAGACCATTAGTCAAAAGAGTCAGCATATCTCTTTTAGCTTTCAATACTGCTGGATCAGTTGAAGTTAGGGCACGGACATTTTCTACTGTAACTGAAATTAATCCAGCAGCTTTAAGAATTCCCTCACTCACGTTATAAGTTTCAAGCCGGACTGAATAAGAAGCTACTATGCGTTTAGCTTCTGTAACTTCATCAGAAACTTCTTTTTGCAATTTTTCCAAGTAAGCAGTTTGTTCAGCATTTAGAGCTTCACCAAGTTCTTCCACCCGGGATTTAAGCTTTTTCATCCGGGCCAGTTCACGGGTAATCTCAAGGGAGTCAGCATTAACTTGAGCCGATTCTTTTCCCTTCACCAGACGGATCCCATTCCCTAACTGAGTGTCTTCTTGGATGCTGGCCATGCCATCAGCTCCTCCAATAAAATTCCAACCAAAGACATCATCAATATAACCATTTTTATCGTCATCTATTCCGTTATTAGCAATTTCATCAGAGTTTATCCAAATCTTGCTTTGTAAATCTTCGTGGTTAACATCCACCCCAGAGTCAATAACGGCCACAATAACTTCTTCACCTTGAGGCATTCCAAAAGTCTTATAAACTTCTTCTGTCCTAACGCCTTCTGCGCCTTCAGACGGTGAGAGATTAAACCAGTTAGCAGGAGTATCCCCTAGAATAGATTTCTGAAGGAGATTTCCTTTGGCATCTTTTAAAACATAAATAGATTCATTTACTCGGAAAGACTTTAGCAACATCTGAGCTTTAGGAATCGCCTGATTTTTGGCAAAAGCTGCGCTAAAAGTCAGAGGAAGAGCGAGAGCAAACAAAGCTTTTTTTGATAGCATGAGTTTCGTCCTTTTTCAGCTTAGGGGGCGAAGGAACAATACCCTAAGTAGAATTTTGCTGGAGAAACTTGTAAAAGTTACATGATTAAATGCTCTCACCATGCTGAGAAAGATCAAGCCCTTCTAACTCTTCTTCTTCAGTCACCCGCATTGGACGAATAAGGCTTGTGATTTTATAGAGAGCGTAGGAGCCCACAAATGCGAAAATCATCACTAAGATCAGGGCCAAGACATGCATAATGAATGTGTGAGTTTGACCGTAAATTAGACCAACATTCTTGGCAAATACCGCAGTTAAAAGCATCCCGACAATCCCGCCTAAACCGTGACAAGGAAATACATCGAGAGTGTCATCAATATTTGTTTTTGCTTTGAGAGAGAGAGCGAAATTGGATATGAGAGCAGTAATAAATCCAATAAGAATTGAAGCACCTATGCTTACATATCCTGCAGCAGGAGTAATGGCCACTAGACCCACAACAGCACCCACACATGCCCCAAGGGCAGAAACCTTTTTGTTCCTAAATCCATCGAGAAACATCCAGGTAATCATGGCCACGGCCGAAGCGGTGTTCGTATTCATAAAGGCCATAATTGCTGTTTCGTTAGCAGCAAGAGATGATCCTGCATTAAAACCAAACCAACCAAACCACAGAAGACCAGTCCCTAAAATCACATAAGGAATCTGCTCAGCTTGGTGAGAGATTTTTTTTCTCGGTCCTAAGAATATTGAGCCGGCCAGAGCTGCCATTCCAGCCGAAATATGAACCACAGTTCCTCCAGCAAAATCGAGAACTCCCCAATTTCTGAGAATTCCATCTGGATGCCAGGTCATATGGGCCAGAGGGGCGTAAATAAACAAGGAAAAGAGAACCATAAAAATTAGGTAAGAAGAAAATTTCACTCGCTCAGCAAAGGCTCCACTAATAAGTGCAGGGGTAATGATGGCAAACTTTAATTGAAAAAGTGAAAATAGTGCAAATGGAATGGTAGGAGCAAAATCAGGATGAGTGAACATCCCTACTCCACGGTACATGAAAAAAGTAGCAGGATTTCCAATGACTCCACCGATGGAATCACCGAAACAAAGACTAAAACCGACGGCAACCCACGTTACTGAGATTACTCCCATGGCCACAAGAGATTGCATCATGGTTGAGATGATATTGCGCTTTCTTACCATTCCTCCGTAAAAAAATGAGAGTCCTGGAGTCATAAGAAGAACCAATGCCGAAGCTGTAAGAAGCCAGGCAGTATCACCAGTGTTAATTGGTCCGCCAACTTTAACTTGAGCTATTTCAGGAAGGAATGTGACCAGTAGACCGCAGAGAAAAATAAGGATGAGATGAACTAGGTATACGCGTCTCATGAAACTCCTGAGCAATTAATTTAATGCCTAATTAAATTTTAAACGCCCAGGAATTAGTTAGCAAGAAGGTTTAAACGTTGAGTTCGATTCCTACTTTGATAGGACGATCCACATTCAGACCACGACTTGTGAGCACATCGATAATTTCTGAGGGCCTAATCCCCGCCCCTTGAGTGACCCGGGTTGTGATGAATACACCCGGAGCGCGACAAGGGGAAACTTCATCAATGATTTCTAGTAGAGATTCAGGAAGAGAGAGAGATCCTTCTTCGATTTTAAGAAGCATAGGGCGAATATCTTTCTCAATGAGAGCTTCATCTTTTTTAGAATAAGATTGAATCAACAGTGTTTCCTGAGTAGCGAGATCGGATACAACAGAAGTGGCCACTCCATCTTTTAGCGGGATGAAGTAAGTGAATGCTCTAGCCGAATCCTGAATCGAGGGTGTTTTACTATTGATCACTGAAATTTCTTTGAACACAATTCCTGGCTCAGAGTGGAGCTGGAGTTTTTCTAAGATCGAAGAAAAGTCAGTCCATTCAGTAGGCACACGCACATCAAAATATTCAGAAAGTGAACTGATCCCCAAAGTAAGTGCAGGTCCGAATGAGAGCAGAGGTCTGAGATTGTACCCCTCAGAGTGAAGAGTCTCCATCCGGGCACGCTTGAACACCCGGGCCATGACCTTCTGTAAATCTAGGTGAGAAATAAATGTGATGGGACCAATTTTAGAAAATTCAATGCGGTACTTAAAGCCCAAAACCTGATTTCTTTTTTCACGAAGATCTGCGATATCTTTTTTAAGAACTGCTGGCTGCACATATGGTTCATCTTTAAACGAATTCATTCCTACGAGGAACTCTCTTCTTTCTTGAACCATGCCTTTTAAATCGCAGGCCACACCACAGTGATAACAAACAAGCTTTTTCTTATCGATATCAAAAGTTTTCTCTAACGTTTCAAGATTTGAGTGATGGACAATCATTCCCGCCACTTTCCCGCAAGGAGGAGAAAGTCGATTATGAACTGCTTTTTTCCATTCAATTTCAAGAAATCTTTCTGTGAGACCTACATCAATATGATCCCAGGCAAGCTTCCCGTTCATAGGAATAGTGCCTAAAAATATTTCAGTGTTAAGACCAGAATCTTCGACACATTTTACCCAAAGAGCATAATTGAAAGTTTCATCCCAACCGTCAAAACGTGCTCCACCTTTCCATGCCTCAAAAATGATCTGGGCAATTCTGCGGTCTCCCCTGGCGACAATACCTTCAAGAGCCGAAATTTTAGAAAAGTGCTTTCTAAAGTTAAGACGATATTTTTCAGCGTAATCTTTGAGTAGGTTTTGTTTGCGTTCAATTTCTGAAAGCGTAATCATATTCGCCCATTGAAATGGCGTGTGAGGTTTAGGAACAAATGAGGAAACCGATACTGTAACCGTAGGATTTTTTACGCCACACTCTCCAGCTTTCTTTCTCGCCTTACCCGCAGTCTCCATGATGGCGATAACATCATCATCGTCTTCAGTAGGAAGACCAATCATGAAATAAAGTTTCATCTTAGTCCACCCACGTGAGAATACACTCACTGCGGTTTTCATCAGATCTTCTTCTGACACGTTTTTGTTAATAACATCTCTCATGCGCTGAGAGCCTGCTTCAGGTGCGAAAGTAAGGGATGAGTTTTTAACTTCTGCGAGCTTATCTAAAATTCTCTCATCAAGGCCGTAGGCCCGAAGGGAAGAAATTCCAAGAGTGGCATTTTCTTTTTGTAGTTTATCTAAAAGTTCAATCACAAGGGGAGTCACAGCTGAATAATCAGCTGTTGATAAACAAGTTAGTGATGCCTCATCAAAGCCACCGTTTTTGAGACCATCCATCATCATCTGAACTACATTTTCTGGATTTCTCTCTCTCACAGGACGATAGATCATTCCTGCTTGGCAGAAACGGCACCCTTCCGTGCATCCTCGGGCAAGTTCTACTGAAAAGCGGTCAAAGATGGCTGTCATGTGTGGAATAGGAGATTTTGTTGGGAAAGGATAATTGGCCAGGTTATCAACAAAAAAGCGCTGCACTCTTTCTGGAATAATTCCTAGAAACTCTACTTTGGGACCTGTGACAACTTCCATTTGAGTCATGGGATCAATGGCAGTGTCGTAGAATTTAGGAACATAAATTCCTTTCCACTTCGCAAGTTCCAAAAGAATTTCATCTCGCTTCATTCCTTGGGCGCGAGCTTCACCGACAAAGTGGGTAATGCGAGCGAAAAGCTTTTCTCCGTCACCCACAACCACAAAATCCATAAAGGGAGCGAGGGGCTCAGGGTGAGTAGCGCAAGGTCCACCACAAATAACAAAAGGCTCATCTTCTTTACGATCTTTGGTCCAAATACTTATGCCTCCTAGATCAAGCATATTTAAAATATTTGAATAACTCATTTCATACTGAAGTGAAAATCCGACGATGTGAAAATCTTTAAGCGCCTTGAAATTTTCAAGTGACACAAGATTAAGATCACGTGATCTGATTTCTTTTTCCATATCAATCCAAGGAGCAAAACATCTTTCGGCCAACATGCTTTCATGCTGATTTATTTCATCATAAAGAATTTTCATACCCAAATGACTCATGCCGATTTCATAGGTATCAGGAAAACATAACGCCACACGTGCAATAGTGGCGTCCCAATTTTTGCGGATTACAAAATGCTCGCCACCAATATAGCGGGCAGGCTTTTCAACTTTTTCTAAAAATGCAGCATAAGGATTGTGAGAGGCCATGGGGCTCCTAAGGGTTTGTTTCATTCATTGCGAATGGAAGGAGTTGAACCTTCATTTGAGTGAGCCCGAAAACTAACAATAATAGGTGTTTTTGGAAAGTTGAAAGTCTAAAACCCTGAAGAAAGGGATATGACCCAACGGCGGTCTTCTTCCTCGCGAAAGCCCTCTAATGAACGGTCTACGGCATAAGTAGTGAGATCCATGATGAAAGTCCGCGTTCTTACGCCAATTCCTCCAGAACCCCACCCGTCCCCTGAGCCCCCTCTTAGGAAAAGTCGGCGATTAAAATCTAATTCAACCCCTGCGGCCAAGCGTCTTTTTGAATTAGTTTCATAGGAGTTATTGATGTCTTTCATGTTCACTTCAA
>CAMDDI010000068.1 GCA_945890905.1 Bacteriovorax stolpii | reverse complement strand
AAGAGCCAATGGCGGTTGAAGCATCATTGAAATCAGTTTTGATTTTTCTAAGGTACTCAGCTCTATTGCTAGAAACTTTGGCTTGCTTTAAAGCATGCAAAGTCATTGTACCTGCCCACGCAGCAAATACACCTGCGATGATTGCTCTTGGCATAGGTTTTTGGAGAGCTTGTGGAAGTCCTTTTACAATTCCGAGACCTCTACTTGCTAAAGCTCCAACTCCACCTTGAGCATGTGCTTGAGGGAGAGGATTAATTCCTGCAAGAACTTGAAGCGATATTTTTTTAATAAGATTTAATAATGGTTTATCATTTTCTACTCCCGAATCTTTCAACATGGAAACGTTGGCTTGATATTCATCAAGACTCGGAGACATACGACTTTCAAATGAATAATTAAAATTCATCAAGGTATAAAATGCAGCTAAGGAGTTAGCATTTTTTATATTATTCAAAGATTCATTTTTCAACTTATACAAATTTGTTGTTGTAGGAAGTGGTATTAAGTCAACAGTTGGTCTTAGTGGAGCAAGTTGTGTTGGAGCATCCAAAGTTTCTGGCAAGGGTTCATTCAAGCAATTAATTCGATTGCTAGCTTCAATATAAGCTGTCATCAGAGCAGGATTTGCACCTGCTGCATAAGCAGCAGAATGCTTAGTTCTCAATTCAATTATCTCCATAGTCGACATCACCGCTGCCGCTGCAAAAGCCGCAGTTGCCACTCCAAAGAATCCTGCTTTCATCTTTGCAGCACTTGCCATGGAATCTTCACTCTTAGCTAGCATCTCAAATGCCTGACTTTGAGCTTCGGTTGCTTTGGGAGTAGTTGAAGTCGTTGTTGTTCCATTACCACTACTAGTATCAGTACTGAGAATTCCTTCCCATTCTTTCTTGATTTTTTTAAGGCGGTTTTTGTGAAGCATATTGGAAATCATATCCCCACCAAAGAGTGCAGCACCTGCACCTACCATAGCAATTTTTGCAATGGATAAGCACTTGGGACCTGTTTTAAAGAGCGCTCCCGCAGCGATGGTAAGTGGAAGAGCAACAGACGCTGCTTTCATGCTTGTATTAAACAGACCGGCCTTGTTGGCCAACTGCTCAGTCACTTTCCCTTCTTCTTCCGCTTTCTTCAACGCGTCTTCTGCAGTCTGTTTGTAACAGGCCTGGCTTCCTTTACAGTTGGCCACAGCGTTCATCACTTGCGAAGTCTGTTCACTGGTTAAGCAGCGATTGAGAGTAGAATCAAAACTTGTTCCCGCGGGACAATCTTGGGCCATGGCACTTTGAATGCTGATAATTCCACCTGAGTGAAGCATGGGTCCCATGAGGAGTTCAAAGCAGAGGATAATGTTTAAGAGGCCAAATAGTTTCTTCATAAATCCCTCAAGGAATAAGCTGTTTAAATGATTATAAGGGTGAGTGGTGGTATTCCCGAGTGCGAAGAGTTTTCCTCATGCTTAATGGTCCAGAGATTGTTGTGAAATCAGGTGGTTATAGTCAAGTTTGGCGTTTTCATTAATGAAAAAGGGCGATAGGATGTTGACTTAAAAGGTTGGCAACATGCTTAGATACTCTCTCGCCCTCATTCTGGCCTTCATTCTCCAAGTTCCTGCTCAGGCAGCGAACCATCTTATGGTTGGAGATTTACTTCTTCAGCCAACTGATTGCATTTCGTGCTCCATGATTGAAGCTGAAGAAGAGTCTATCTATTCCCATATGGGAATAGTGATTGAAGTCTCTCCCGAGATCAAAGTGGCCGAAGCATTAGGGAAGGTTCGCAAAGTTTCTTTGAAAGACTTTTCAATGAAGACGGAGAAAGGACAAAGAGTTGCAGTCTACCGTTTTAGAAATAGTGCCATCGTAAGAGAATTTCAAAAAGATTCTGCTTTCAGTGTTTTGTTTGCTTCTGACTTTGAAGGACTCAAGTATGATCATGAATTTCTGTGGAATAATTTAGATGATGATGGTCAGCAGAAACTCTACTGCTCAGAAATGATAGCCAAAATGCTTCAGGCTTTTTTGGGTATCGATCCTCTTATAAAGCGCATGCGTTTTCGTAAAAACCGTGAGTGGTGGGAGAGATATTTCAAAGGAAACGTGCCAGATGGGAAATGGGGAAATTCTCCCGCAGATTATTCACGCTCTGATCTTTTTTATCATGTAGGGGAGCTATGAAACTTTGGCTTGAAAAGCGCCACCTGGATCTTAAAGTAAATTGGAAGCTGTCTCGCAATCAAACAACTTTCAAAGAAAATTTCATCGTTCACTTGGAAACTCCAGCTGGGGATTTTCGCTCTGAGATTGCTCCTAATATCCGCTACGGGGAAACTCCAGATAAAATTCAATCTCAGTTTAATGAGTGGCAAGCTCTCTCCCACTTAGCTCAACTTTCAAACTCTGAAATTCTTACTGTTGAATTGAATAAAACAAAACTCTTCCATTCTTTGCGCTTTGGACTTGAATCAGTTTTTCTTAGTTTCTTTGCTTCTAAAGAGGGCAAATCTCTTTCAGACTATTTAAATCTTCCAGCAATTGTTCCTGTGGCCACATCATTTTCAATGCCCATCACAGCTGTAGGTGAAATCAAAGATTATCTGGCCCCCTTATCCCGCTATAAATCTTTAAAGATCAAAGTGGATGCTGAGACAGGAACTGAGATGCTGGCCGAAATTCGCAAACATTCCCAAGCCCTCTTGCGGGTAGATGCCAACGAAGGATGGAAGGACCTAGATCAATTCATCCGCTTCCAAGAAACGCTCAAAGGTATGAACATCGAATTAATTGAGCAGCCCTTTCCTTCAAACATGTCGGAAGAATATATGGCCCTCAAAAAGCAAACTCCCTATAAACTTCTCGCGGATGAATCCATTGAAGATGTGGGAGATTTCTCAGAACTCTCAAAACAGTTTCATGCGGTAAATATTAAACTGATGAAAACAGGGTCGCTGATCAAAGCGCGAGATCTGATTTTGGATGCGAAGAAAAATAATATGACTGCCATGATGGGTTGTATGATCGAAACATCAATTGGGATTTCTTACGGGATGCTTTTTGGTGGAATGGTCGAGTATGTGGATCTGGATGGATTTTTGTTAGTCAAAGATGAACCCTTCCATCTCGTGAGCGAGACAGAAGGGATTTTAAATTTAGCTTAGTGGTGACCTTCGCCGTGAGCTCCGTGAGCATGGCCATGAGTTACTTCTTCAGAAGTAGCTTCGCGAGAACCTACGATTTCTACGTCAAAGAATAAATCTTTTCCGGCCATCGGGTGATTTCCATCAACCGTGACTTCGTCAGTATCAACCATCATAATAGTGAAAACTGGCGAGTGAGCATCGTTATTAACTTGAAACTGATCTCCCACTTGTAAATCAGCATCAGGTGGGAATTGAGTCTTTTTAACTTTTACAACGAGTTCAGGATTGATTTCGCCATATGCATCACTAGCTTTAACTTCGATTTTACGTTTATCGCCTACATTCATAAGCAATACTACTTTTTCTAGTCCTGGAATAATTTGTTGACTGCCTTCCAAGAAAAAGAGTGCTTCATCACCAATAGATGAATCCATAACAGTTCCAGCTTTATCAGTAAGAGTGTAATGGAATCCAATAACACGTTTCATAAAATCTCCAAATTAAGGTCAGGCAATCTTCCTGACTATTGATAAACACAATTCTTTATTTTTCGCCATATTCTCTATCTCGACAGAGGTGAGTTTGGCAAACGTGTCGGCCACTCTTTTAAAAGATTCCTCGTCAGTGTTGAACCTTTTTTCAAGAGGGAGTGGAATTGAGAAAGTTGCTATAAGATCAATCCAAAATTTTTCTTCAACTGCTGCCACAGCAACGTAATTCCCATCTTTTGCGCGATAGAGTGAGTAGCAAGGATACGCGCCGTTGTGCAAAAACTTTGTTTTTTTCTGATCACGAAGCTCCTTAGACCAGAAAGGATGAAATATGGCCTCGGCGGTATCGTGAAGATAACTTACCGTTTTGACATATTCGCCTGAGCGCGTTGAGTTGAGTAAGTTGGCCAGTAACTGAGTGGCCACTTGTTGCCCAAAAGCAATTCCAGCCACCGGCATAAATGGTGGCGCCACAATTTGAGATTCTTCGTGGGCCACATGCAAAGATAAAAATCCACTCAAAGCGAGAGCGTTTAAATCATGCATGGCCTTGTTGTGAGTGGAAGATGCTTCAAGTTCCACCACTGCCAGACCTTTTTTAAGGGCCTTTAAACTCTCATCATCTACACCCAAAGTTTGTTTAAGTTTTGGTGAAAGGGAGAGCAAGATACCATCCGCTTCGAGTAAATATTTTTTTAGCTGCTCTTTGATATCTGCGGCCTTGAAATCCAGTCGTACTAATTTTTTATTTTTGTTGAGCTCTTCGTACCAATTCTCAAAACTTTGATCAAACTCAGAAAACATTCCCGAGAGGAATGGATCTTTGTGTTTTTGATCCTCGATTTTAAAAACTTCAGCTCCCATGTCACTTAAGATTTTTCCGGCCAACGGTCCCGGAAGTCTGTGAGTGAGATCGAGAATTTTAATTCCCTTGAGCATCTGGTTCCCTCGCCTTAAAGAGATTTTGAAATTCTGCTATTCCTTTATTCTGAACTTCGCAAGCATCGCGCGTACAAATCTGGAAGCTCTCCTCATCACGCTCGTGATAATCAACTAGGAAGCGCGAGAAGAAGTGACTTCTCATTTCTAAGAATTCTGGCTTCTCAAGCCACTTGAGAGGCACTTCCACTTTTCGGTAAATGGAAAGTGGATACACCATGGCGCGAAGTCCTTCTCCATGACCCAGTGGGTTTGTGAGAATAAATTGAACCATGTCTTGATATTTCTCTGCGAAAACTTTTTCTGGAGCGTAATCACTGTTGTGAACCGAGAGTCTTGAAAGAAGCTGAACTACCGTCATGGCCGATGAGCGATAAGACTGATCATAAAGTGGAGACGGCATCTGCTCAATTCCTGGAGTCGGTGACTGAAGAGAGGTGACGTAAAGAGTGTTGCCTTTCAAAAAGTTTTTAAGCATGAACTCTACTGTTTCAAAGCAATTCTTTTTAAAGATCTCGTTGCCTGTAATTTCATAGAGTCTGATTTGAGCATCTGCAAAGTTGGCGTAGTCTTCAAGGTAGAGTGCTTGCTTATCAAGAGTGTTGGAGTGCTTTAAGACATGACGGCCAAGATCATCTTTGCCAAAGAATTGTTGGATGCATCCTTCAACGGTCAGTTGAATAATTTTAATCGCCTCGTTGCGGATAATTTCTACCGGGCAGTACTGAACAACGTCAGCGAGTGCTGAGAGCATCAGATAATTCCAACCAGACAATCCTTTGCGGTCGGTGGCCGGAGGCATTCTGAGTTTTCTCTGTTCTAGAAGGCGGTGACGAATCTCGCGGATTTCTTGCCAGCCTTCTTGAGTGTAATATTCATTTTTAAATTCAGGGTGAAGTGAGAGCACGTTGAGCCCGTGATCAAAATTTCCTTTCTCAGTGATATTAAAAATCTTCAAGAAGTATTCAAGCTTATCTTTCTGCGCTTGTGGGGCCGCTTCAAAGCTGGCCTCAAATTCATCTTTTGCGAAAGTAAAGTATAGGCCTTCAGTTCCTTCTGAATCTGCATCTTGAGCACTAAAGAAGTATCCATCATCAGAAATCATTTCAGTTCTCAAGTAATCAAGTGTTTGCAGGATTCCATCAAACACGATTGGTGCTGGATAAAACTGAGAAAGCTTACTTAAAACTTTTAGCAGACCTGCCTGATCGTAGAGCATCTTTTCAAAGTGCGGAACAAGGAAAGTATCATCAGTAGAGTAGCGATGAATTCCGCCTTTAGCGTGATCATATAATCCACCCATGAGCATGCGCTCAACTGTCTCTACAATATGCTGACCTTGCTCTTTTGGAATCATGCCCTCTAAGATTTGTTCACATCCCCATTCATAAAAAGAAAAATGAGGAAATTTTGGGGCTTTCCCATACCCACCATTTTTCATATCAGCATAATTTTTGAGGGCATTGAGAATGGCCGAAGGTGGAGGAAAGTGACCTTGAAATTCAACTTTTTTCTCAAGAGCAATTGGTTTTGTTAACTGCTCACTTAAATTATTTGAGCTATCGGTAATCCCTTGAGGATTTTCTTTATAGAGATTTTGAATATGATTACAGACTTCTAAAAACCCAGGCATTCCTTCACGGCCTACTTTGGGAAAATAGGTTCCCGCAAAGAATGGCTTTCCTTCAGGAGTGAGAAACACAGTAAGTGGCCATCCTCCACGACCGGTCATAAGAGAGCAGGCCGATTGATAGTAATGATCCAGGTCAGGGTACTCCTCTCTATCGACCTTAATGGAGACGAAATGATCATTCAGATACTTAGCTGTTGCCTCGTCCTCAAATGATTCGTGGGCCATGACATGGCACCAGTGGCAAGAAGAGTAGCCAATGGACAAGAAGATCAATTTACCTTCAGTCTTAGCAGAATTGAGGGGTTGGTCCCCATAGGCCTGCCAATTGATTGGATTTTCAGCATGTTGCTTAAGATATAAAGACTTCTCTAAATGTAACTTATTTTCACTCATAAAACCTCGGAATTTGGTAGCGAATCAGACGGTGTTAAAATGTTGCTATTAATCTTCAATGGTTTATCCCAAGTTGTACATGGTAATTTGCTTTTTAAAGGTGTGCGGGATATAAAGCGGGGAGTATGGAACAAACGACCGGTGATGTAAGTGTGCTAGACACG
Source organism: Bacteriovorax stolpii (assembly GCA_945890905.1). Classification (GTDB taxonomy): domain Bacteria; phylum Bdellovibrionota; class Bacteriovoracia; order Bacteriovoracales; family Bacteriovoracaceae; genus Peredibacter. The sequence goes on along the minus strand of CAMDDI010000068.1, from coordinate 7,359 downwards.
CTTACCGTAACGGCGGAGGCAAAACCGAAGAAATCTATCTTTGGTCTTTTCTTCTCCACTTACAAAATTCCTCTTCTCTCTCTTATCCTTTTCGGATCATTTTCTCTGCGCGCCTTGTACCCGGAAACATTCAGTTTTGGATTTAAGCGTCAAAAGACTTATCGATTTAAAAGCGAGAGCTTAGGTTTCTTTATCGGAGATATAAGCTTTTTTGCTAACAATTCTTATGATGAAGCGGAAGCGCGCATTGTAGAGTTATTCCCAGATAAAATTCAAAAGAAAGTGAAGAAAGTTATTCGTCCCGTTCTAATCCTATGTGAAAAGCATCAGCTTGATCCTTTCTGGGTACTTTCTGTGATGTGGACTGAGTCTCACTTTAAGCATGAAGCCACTTCGAAAAAAGGTGCTCGGGGTCTTATGCAAATGATGCCTGAAACTTATGCGGAAGTTCTAGGTGATATGAAAAAAGATGGAATTTTCTTAGAGTCAGATCGTGGTGAAGATTACTTAAGATATCAGTATGGGCAATCGTTTTATGACATGGGTTACTCACCCTTAGTTTCTAAACTTCGCAATCTCGAAGTGGGGATCTTTTATATGAAAGGTCTTCTGGAATCTTTTAACAATAATCACTACTACGCCACAGTGGCCTACAACATGGGTCCTTACTGGACGAAGAGCCAGCTCAGAAATAATCTTCCAGTTGGAAAAGATAACCATTATCTTAACAAAGTACTTAAAGCTTATTATCACATCACAAGAACTTTAAGCCAAAACTCTAATGTCACATTCATCCCGCGAATCTAATCTTGCTGAATTAAGAGAAGCACTGGCACAGGCCAATTCAGAACTTTTTCTCACGCTTAGTGAGAGACGAAAGCTGTGTGTGAAAATTCAGGAGTTCAAGGAATCAAAAGGCCGCTACTCCCACTACGACCCGGAGCGCGAGAAAACTTTATTTCAGCATTTTCAAAAAGATCTCTCCGAATTATCTCTGCGCGAATTACTTGCCTTCTCACTCATCATGGAAGACCACGCCATGGCCATGGCCCCTGGTTCTTATCCTGCATGGTCGCAGCATACTCATTTGGCAGGCCACAAGAACGAACTGTTTGAAATGATCAATCCCTTATTGCTCAAAATTTCTCATCCCAATATCTTTTCTAAAATTCATTTTGGTCCTGAGTTCGAATTTTTGAAAGACTTCTGATTGCCGGACTCTCTTCAAATAATTATGATTCCATCCTATGGAAAAAGATCAAGTCATTGCTCTCGATGGTCCTTCTGGGAGCGGTAAGTCAACAGTTGCCAAACAAATCGCTCAAAAGCTCGGGTTAATCTATATCGATACCGGGGCCATGTTTCGGGCAGCTGCTTATGCTCTTCAACATACGGGTATTGATTTTACCAAGGCCCACTTAAATTCCCATGATGAAGAAGTGATTCAAAAATTTTTCCATGATCATCGCTTTCAGTTTGCGCCAGAACCTGGTGTTCTCATTATGCTAGATAATTTAAATCTCACCGATGTGATTCGTGAACATCACGTTTCTAAACTTGCCTCTCAGGTTTCCAAATTTAGAGTAGTGAGAGATTTTTTACGAGACTGGCAGAGAAGTATTGTGAAAGATCGTCCTGCAATCCTGGATGGCCGAGATATTGGAACTGTCATTTTCCCCAAAGCCATTTTGAAAGTTTACCTGACAGCATCTCCTCATGAGCGCGCTCACCGCCGCCTAGGAGAACTTAAGGATCGTGGTCAAACAGACCTAGATTACGAAACAATACTTAAAGATATTATGGACCGCGATTTTCAAGATATGAACCGTGAGATTGCTCCACTCAAAAAAGCTGACGACGGAATCGAACTTGATTCTACAGGAAAAACCATTCCCATGATTGTTGATGAAATTATCCAGCACTGGGACCAGAGGAAATAATGATTTTAACTCTCGAAAAATTTGCTTCAATTACTTCTCAGTTCAAATCCATCAAGCCAGTTCTCGTTGTAGGAGATCTTGGTATTGATAAATACACTTTTGGTGAAGTGAAGCGAATTTCTCCGGAGGCACCTGTTCCGGTCCTAGAAGTTTCTAAAGAGTGGGACAAGTTAGGCCTTGCGGCCAACGTGAGTGATAACTTAAACAGCTTAGGGGTATCTTCTACTCTTTGCGGAGTCATCGGAGATGATAGCCGCGCAAGCTTAGTGGAAGACCTGCTTGAAGAGCGTGGGCTTAAGACTTGGGGACTTGTACGAGATCCGTCTCGTCACACCACTTACAAAGAGCGAATCACCACTTCAACTCAGCAGATTTGTCGTGTGGATTATGAAACCAAAGAAACCATTGATGAAGAAGTCAGCCGCAGAATTCAAAACCGTATTCAAGAGTTTTCTGAAACTCATTCGGGTCTTATTATTGAAGACTATGGAAAAGGCTTATTCTCTGAAGCTCTTTGCCAAAGAATCATTGCTGAATATAAAGAAAAAAAACTCCTTATTGCGGTAGATCCCTCTCGGTCCACACCCCCACTATGGTACAAGGGAGCTACTCTTCTTAAACCAAACCGACTTGAATCTCACATGATGGTGGAAGCTCTGGGATATTTTAAAGAAAGAAAACTCGAAACTATCGCTGATATTTTGATTGATAAATTAAAACTTGAAAAACTCATCATCACTTTGGGTGCTGATGGGATGGCCATGATCGATACCAAACTTAGTGGAACAGGAAGTTTAAAAATTATTCCAACTGCTGCCAATGAAGTCTTCGATGTTTCTGGAGCAGGGGATACGGCCATTGCCGCTATCACTTCTTCACTTCTTGCAGGAGCAAACCTTGAAGAAGCTGCCTGGGTTGGAAACTGTGCTGCCGGTGTGGTCGTTAAAAAACGCGGAACAGCCTTATGCACCATGGATGAGCTTAGTCTCTATTTTCAAAATCTTCTCAAGATCATGAAGTAATGCTGGAACTCTCGTCTCCAACGCCCGGTCTTTTATTTGGTAGTTTTCTATATCGCGCAGATCTCCATTCCCCACAGGATCTAAAAGAGAAGTGGGAAAAAACTTTTGGAGCACATTTTGAATTCTCGCCAGAATTTAATCCCCTGGCCCAGTACTACGCCGATGAAATGGGCCCAAAAGAAACTCTTCATCGCTTCTTTGTTATCTCAACTCTGACTTTTCCTCGAGAAAAACTCCTTGAGGCCAAACTCATGGCCCAAGAATGGGAATTAGAGTGGGCCCAGAATTCTAAGAGATCCGTAAATTTAGATATCGGCTTCCTCACATTAGAAAACTTCACCCTCGCCACTAGCAAGAATTACTCTCACCGGATTTATCTTGGTCAAAATATTTTCTCAGATCTGACTTACCAATTTCAGCATGGCGAGTTTCAAACTCTGCCATGGACCTATCCGGATTATGCGGATGAAAAGAAAAAAGAATTCTTCACTTGGGCCCGGATTTATCTCCTCACACTTTTAACTCGCAGCAAAAACCCCGGAACTTGAATCTTTCCAATTGATTTTCCCACTGATACCCTTCCTTCCGAACTAATCCAAAGGACATAGGATGCATGTGCTCGAGTCACTTCTAGATGACTTTACTAAAGAATTATCTTCTATTCAGAAAATCGCTGAACTTCTTAATTTGAAGTCCAAATACATTGGGAAACAAGGGCCTTTGTCTGATGTGATGAAAAATCTCAAAGACGCCACTCCTGAAGAAAAAAAGAGTATTGGTTCTAAGGCCAATGATCTAAAAACCGCCATTGAATCTCTGGTATCAAAGAAGATGTTGGAATTAGAGATGGCCGAGATTAATTCAAATCTTGAAAAAGATAAGATTGATTTTTCACTCACTGATTCTCTCATGGAGAACGGTCTGCAAGCTGCAGGCATGCATCCAGTAACTATCATCCAGCAGGAAATTGAAGATATTTTTATTTCTATGGGATTTGAAGTACTAGATGGACCTCACATTGAAGACGAATACCACAACTTTGAGGCCCTCAACATTCCTGCCACTCATCCGGCTCGGGATATGCAAGATACCTTTTGGTTTGCCGATAAAAAGCATCTCTTAAGAACGCATACATCAACCATTCAAGTCCGAGGTATGAAAGAGAGAAAGCCTCCCTTTAGATTCGTGGGCCCTGGAAAAGTTTTCCGATGTGAGCGCACCGACGCTTCTCACGAAATGGTTTTTCATCAGCTCGAAGGGATGATGGTGGGAGAGAATGTTTCAGTCGGAAATCTTATCTACTTTATGAAAACTCTTCTCACTGAAATTTTTAAAAAAGAAGTGGAAGTCCGTCTTCGTCCGGGATTCTTTCCGTTCGTAGAGCCTGGATTTGAACTCGATATTAAATGCCTTATCTGTGGAGGTAAGGGGTGTTCAGTTTGTAAGCAAGTGGGCTGGGTAGAACTACTTCCTTGTGGAATGGTTCATCCAAACGTCTTGAAAGCTGGGGGCATTGATCCTGAAAAAAACAGTGGCTTTGCTTTCGGCTTGGGTCTTGATCGCTTGGTGATGATGAGATACGGAATCGATGATATCCGTCACCTTCATTCAGGGGATCTACGTTTCAATTCTCAATTTAAAACTTTCTAGGATTAGCTATGCTTATTTCGCTTAATTGGATTAAAGACTTTGTTGATTTGCCTGAACTTGCTCCAAAGGAGCTCAGTTCAATGTTCACACTCGCAACGGCCGAAGTTGAAGATGTTATCACCCGTGGTGATTCTCTCAAATCAATTCTTTGCGTTGAAATCAAATCCATTCGTCCTCATCCAGAATCTGACAAATTGAACTTAGTGACCTTTGATTACGGAAAGCCTGAATTTAAAGAAGTTGTTTGCGGAGCTCCCAATGTAAAAGTGGGTCTTAAAGTTCCTTATGCTCCCATCGGAACCACTCTTCCAAACGGTATGACTCTAGAACCAAAAAAAATCCGCGGGGTACTTTCTGATGGAATGCTTTGCTCTGAAGTTGAACTTGGTTTGGGAGAAGGCAAGTCTGGCCTTATGGAACTTGGGGTCGATGCAACTCCCGGAACTCCACTTCCGAATTATCTTAAAATTGAATCTGATGTCATCTTAGACGTTGATAATAAATCTCTAACTCATAGACCTGATCTGTGGGGATACTTGGGTCTGGCCCGTGAATTTTCAGCTGCTCATCACACGCCTCTAAAAAATCGTTTTAACGATCAGTGGTCTAAGCAGATTGAATCAAAATTCAACTCCGAAGCTTCTCCTATAAAACTTGATATCGCTCAAGACTCTTCTTGTTTGGCCTATATCGGTTTATCCATGGACAATATCAAGGTTGGGGCAACACCCGACTGGATGAAAACACGTCTTGAAACTGTTGGCCTGCGATCAATTAACCTTATCGTTGATATCAGCAACTACGTTATGGTTGAACTCGGTATGCCCAATCATATTTTTGACCGGGAAAAAATCGAGGGTGGTAAAATTTTTGTAAAGCGCCCTTCTGAAAATGCTAAATTCAAAACACTCGATGAAGTTGAGAGAGAAATTATTCCTCAAGACACCATCATCGCAGATTCAAAACGTCCTCTGGTTCTCGCTGGTATTATGGGAGGACTTGACTGCGGCGTATCAGCTTCTACGACAAAAGTTTTCCTTGAAGTGGCCAACTGGGAAGCTCCTGAAGTGAGAAAAACTTCTGTGCGCTTAGGTCTTCGCAGTGACTCTTCTCAGCGCTATGAAAAAACTCTCGATAGTAATCTTTGCTACCGCACTCTTCTGCGTTTAGTTGAACTGATCACTGAACTCAGCCCCGGAGCAAAAATTGTCGGTGCCCCTGAAAAGTTCTTTAAGCAAGATAAACTTTCATTACCACTGACCATGGATATTTCTCACTCCCAGATTGTGACTTCATTGGGCATGGATATTCCACAAGAGAGGATTAAAAAGATTTTTGAAAGTCTGGATTTTAAAGTGACTGAAACAGGATCCACTTTCAAAGTGACAGTTCCCACATATCGCACCACTAAAGACATCAGTTGCACAGCTGACCTGGTAGAAGAAATTGGTCGAATGATTGGTTATGATAACATCACTCCCGTTTCCCCAATGCTCCCTGTGAAACCAGTGCGTTTATCTTCAACCAAACAGTTTCACCGAAAGATTCAAGACTTCATGATCATGCAAGGCAAGTCTCTTCAGATCATGACCTATCCTCTTGTGGGTAAAGAGCTTATGGAGAAGGCCCTCTGGCCTGTGACAAATGACCATCTTGTTCTGGTTAATGCACTCTCAGTTGAACAAGATCGCATGCGTCCCTCTATTGTTCCTTCAGTGCTCGAGATGTCCTCTCAGAATCAAAAAAACTTTGATGCTTTCTCATTCTTTGAATTGGGCCGCAGCTACCTAGATTACGAAAAAGAAAAAAGCCATCTTGTAATTGGTCTTTACTCAAAAGAGAAAAGTCGATTCGTTGAGCTTGAAAACATACTCGAGAAACTTCTCGCGACACTTAACGTGGGCTTTAATTTTGTTGCCCGAAGTGAAAAGTTTCCCAATCCAGTTATCCCTTCAAACTGGGAAGGCTCTCACCCTCACGAATATTTGAATGTTCAAATCATGGGTAAGTATCTTGGTGCGCTCACAACTGTTCACCCTATGATCATGAAAAATTTTAAAATGAAGGGTTATCTCTCGCTGGCCGTAATTGATCTCACTGATCTGGAAGGGCGAGAGCTTAAAGATAAAACTAAATACCAGCCGATTTCAAAGTTTCCTTCTTCATCTTGTGATTTTACGGTGGTGATGGATATTAATTCTCCTTCAGCATCTGCCATCACAGCTTTGAGCTCTTTGAAGCAGAAAGAATTCAAATCGAAATCGATTTTGGGCGTGTTTATGATGAATGAAACTCAAAAAGCCGTTTCAATCCGTACAGTTTTCGAAGATTCAGAAAAAACTTTAACTCCTGAAGTGATTAAAGACATGGAGCGTAAAGTAATTCAAACCCTTGAAAAGGCTGGACTATCTTTAAAGTCCTAGAACACTGTTATTTAGAGGGATTTGAGAAAAATATTTTTCCGAAATAAAAATCTAAAATCCCTTGACGAAAGTACCGAGAATAAATATTATCCCAAAACACTTCTGAGACGAATCAAGTAGTTTTAAAACTGAGTACCTACTCAGACAGGGTGTCTTGCTCTTTGAAATTCGAATAATAAAAAAGTTTTGAAGCCGAAAGGTTTCAAGATGAGATGAGAAAGTATTCAAAGCTTTAATTTGCCTAGTCTACTTGAAGATTACGTTCCTTCGGGAATCAGTAGACGGATTCAGCAATGAATTTGTAATCGAAACTATTATCTTCAT
>CAMDDI010000067.1 GCA_945890905.1 Bacteriovorax stolpii | reverse complement strand
GGATGCAGTAGCAGCACAGGCCGTCGTCTCAGAGAATTTCATTCAGTGGTCCGCAAGGTTCATGAGTGAAGGTGGGATCTTTATGTGGATCATCGCTGTCGTCTGGTGCGTCGGGATCGCCATTTCGGTGGAGAGATTAAAAAACTATTTCAAATACGATATCGATGGGGCAAGCCTCATGGGATCGATTAAAAAATTTGTGATTGGAAATCAGGTTCAAGACGCCATTCAAATGTGTTCTGAATCAAATGCCCTTCTACCTTTCGTGATGAAGAATGGCTTAAAGCGCGCCAATCAGTGTAAAGAACAAATTCAAGACGCTCTTGAAGCAAGTATCCTTGAGACGGTTCCTAAAATTGAACGTCGTCTTTCCTACCTTGCTCTGGCCGCTAACCTTTCAACCCTCTTGGGACTTCTTGGTACTATTCAAGGTTTGATTCAATCCTTCGCAGCTGTTGCTCAAGCTGAAGCCTCTCAGAAGGCCCAGCTCCTTGCAGAAGGTATTGCGGTAGCGATGAACACAACTGCACTCGGGTTGATCTCGGCTATTTCACTCATGGTTGTTCACTCGTTCCTTATGGCACGTGGTGAAAAAATGATTCAAGAGATTGAAGAGAACTCAGTAAAGCTGCTTGATCTTCTTTCAACAAAGAAATCAAGTTCGTCTCAAGATACAAACAAGGCCGCTTAATTTTTTTGATAGATATTGAGCGGGAGGCTTTATGAAAGTTGGACGTAAAATTAAAAAACCTGAAAAACTCAATCTTGTTCCAATCTTGGATTCAGTTTTCATTTTCATTTTCTTCCTTCTTATGTCGGCCCAATTTGTTGATGTTTACGAGATCGGCTCATCTCTGCCTATGACCAAAGAAGCTCCAGAAGAGAAGCTAGATAAGGACCCCTTAAACCTTACTCTAGAAGTCACTAAAGAGCAGATCGTGGTGAAAACTGGTTTGAGAAATCCGCGCTCAAGAACATTTGCCTCTACTCAGCAAGTTGAAATGAAAACATATCTTAAAGAACTCAAAACGGCCCACCCCCAAGAGAACACTATGATCTTGCGTGCGGACCCTAAAGTGTCTTTCCAGAATTTGATTACTGTTATCGATAGTACTCAGATGGAAAAAGGCAGCAAAGATAAACTCTTTGAGCAAATTGTATTTGATAACAATGGGATGAAATAATGAAAAAAAGATTTTCCCGCAAGCGTGAGAGAGAGGCCATTGATGTGGATATCACTTCTCTGCTTGATATCTTAACAATTCTTCTCGTGTTCCTCTTAAAGAGCTATAACGCCTCAGACTTAAAACTTGATCTTACCAAAAATCTAGAAATCGCAGATTCAGATTCTCGTTATATGACCCGTTTTGCTCCGGTTGTTCAGGTGAACAAGGAAGCAAAAGTATTTGTAAATAATAAAGAGATCGGCCGACTTCCAGCATCCGGAGAGATGGCCGCATTGACTCAAATCCTAAAAGCTGAAAAGGCGAAGACTGAGGCCAACAATGCCACTAAAAAGCAGCAGTACAATGCTGAACTGGTGAACTTAGTTTTTGACCGTGACATGGACTACTCGGTAGTTCAGCGAGTGATGAATGATTCTGCACTAGCAGGATACTCTCAGTTTAAATTTATCGTAAAAGGGAATTACTAAGAATGAAATGGCTTTTGCCTTTGATTCTAATTTCGCAAATCACATCCGCCGCTGAGCCGACCAAGGCCAAGCGCTGGAATCAGCTGATGGGTCTAGTGAACTCTGAGATGAAAATCTTAGAAGGTGCCAAACGCAAAGGATCTGACATGCTCTACCGCATGTTAGAACTGCACTCAGAACGACTGAAGCTTATTCATGAAAAAAATAACAATGAATTCCTCACCGGCTCTATGAAGCCAGGTGGAAGTCGCAATAAAGAATCTTACTTTGGCGAGACTCGTGCCTATTATCAGAAGACTAAAGAATTTGGTCTGGAGATGACCCGGGATCCAAAAAATCCACACAAGGCGTCTATCCTATTCGTCTTGGCCCTAAACTCACGGGACTACGGACGTGACACCATTACTGAGAAGTATTTGCTTGAGACTATTTCGCTAGTCAAAGATCCACACCATTCTCTTCGCCACCACGCTGAAACAGCTTTGGCCGATTTCTACTACAATGAAAAACGATATCCGGAAGCTGTTACTTTCTACGAGAGAGTGATTAAGAAGACTGAAGATGATTGGTTAACCAAGCATTTGTTCAACTTGTCTTGGTGCTACTTAAAGAGTCACGACTTTCCAAAGGCCATTTCGGCCATCCGTCAGTCCTATTCACTTTCAAAAAATCCAGCTTATGTGAACATCAAAGATCAGGTGCTTGAGAATGTGGGATCTTTCTACGTGTATGCAGGTAGACCACTTGAAGGTTTGGAATTCTATCTTTCAAATGAAAAAGATCCCATTCCATATCTGATGCCAATGGCCATGAAGGCATCTGATAAAGGTCATCAAAAAGAAACAGAAGAGATATTGCTCTCAGTGCAAAAACTGATCGACAAAAATGAATGGTTTAAATACCAAGAGCAACTTTTTCATACATACTTGGATTTCTACCGCCATTATAACCGATTCTCTGATCATGAGAAAACTTCTAAACAGCTAGTGAGCTACTATAAGCAGGCCACAATTGAGCCTAAACTTAAGCTTCCAGTTGTGATGAAGGAAGATGCCATTGAGAAGATGCGAAGCCTTGCTGGCTATCTGCAGGTTAAACTCGCAAAGAACATGAAAGAAGATAAGTCTGAATATGATCAGAAGGAAATGGACATCGTTCTCAAATTCTTCTCTCACTTAATCGTTCTAGATCCAGCTAAGAAAGTAGAGTATTTCTATTTCCGTGCTGAGACTTACTATTCAGTGCGCCGATATAAAGAAGCAGCGCCTAGTTACGTAGAATCGGTGAATGAAGCAAAAATTGTAAAAAACGACGACATTGCTCGCAAATCACTCAACTCACTTCTCTCGCTCACAGGCCAAGAAGTGTTGGAAAAAGATGAAAACCGTAAGTTTTTAATTTTTGCATACTCTGAGCACCTGGGTCTTTGGCCTCGTGATGAAAAGAGTGAGCTTATCTATCCTAAGCTTTTTGAAATCTACCGCGAACTCCAAGACGATCCTAAGGCCACTGGTGTTCTTCGTGCCTACAATAAGCACTACCCTGAGCACTTGAAAGATCAGCAGAAGCTTATGACCAAAGTGCTTGATCAGTTCATTGATAAGAAAGCCACTGCCAAGCTTGCTCATTGGATTCATCAGTTTAAAGAAGGCTTCTTGGCCTTTAGCCCAGATACTATTGAGAAAACTGAAATTGTTCTCGGTAATATCCTCTTTATTCAGTATCAAGAGATGGCCAAAAAAGGTGACAAGCTCGCAGCTGCTAAAGGCTTTGAGAGTATTTATGTCAATAAGCTCTATACAGATAAAGTTAAATCTCAGTCAGCATTCTTTGCGGCCCTTGCTTGGCTCGAAATGGGTGAAACTGTAATCAGCTTTAACTGGCAAGCACTGGCCCATGCACGCATGACTGAAGAAGAAAAGCTTGAGCGTCGTCCTGAGCAGTTAAAAATTGCTGAGCGTATGTACAAGCTCCAAGATTTTGTGACTTCATTTAGACTCTCTGAATCCTTGCTTAAAAAATTCTGTCACCTCAAAGACGATACTCAGAACCGATTCTATGAAATTTCGGTGATGACTTCTTTAGTTGAAGGCAAACCTCTTGTAGCAGAGGGGATAACTAAGACCTATTCAAATTGCTTAGGTAAGTCTGAAGTTAGAACCAATGCCCTTGCCATGATTTATCAGTATTATGAGAAACAAGGGGATTTCTTTGGTCTAAGAAAGTATGTGAAAAATCACCAGTTCGAGCCCTATATCACTCAGTACCGCTTCAGTTTACAAAAATGGTATTGGGAGAAAAAAGATCTCAATCTCAAAAATAGCATCATGAGTGAGTTTAAAGAATTAAAACACCCAGAAACCACTCAGTGGGCCAATGAGAATAAACTATTTGATCAGGCCCACAAAGAGATGAATGAAATGTCTGATGTGGTCATTTGGAATAAGCCGAAGTTTGATGGGGGAGAGTTCAACAAGTCTCTTGAAAGCTTTCTTGTTCGTGCCCAGAATTTTAAAAATAAATATGGTGCCCTTACTCAAAGTGGACAAGTTGACCTGGCCATCCTTTCTACCCGACTCTTTGCCAAGTTCTATCTCGAAGTAGGAGATAAGGTTCAGAGTTTAAAACCAGCAGGAATGAATGCCGCAACTGTAAAAGATTTCAAAGGTGCCATGAAGGATGTTTCCGCCCAGTTTCTTAATGCTTCAAAACAGTATGATCGCCAGTTAGTTAAGGCCCTCAAAGAAAAAGAATCTATTTCAGCAGGGACACGCTCCATTGCTTCGTTAGAAGAGATCGAAAATCCGATCTTCTCTTTCTTTACGGGTCTGACTATGGATAAGAGCAGAGATTAATATGAAAAATATCATTCTACTTTCTATTCTTTTGGTTCTCGCAGGATGCTCAAGTTCACGCATTGACCGCAAGATTAATGATGTGGCCTGGGATTCTCTGGCCGACGAGTCTTATCTTCGTTGGGGAGAGAAACGTCTTGAAGCCCACGCCAATCCTGAGCATCAAGTGGTTGGTTGTTACCAAGGCAAAGCGAAAGAGACTCTTAAACAGTATAAAAAAGATTATTTGACCCGTGGTCAGTCTCCATACTATTGGCTCCATATCGGAAATTGCTATTTTGTAGAAGATGAATGGTCAAAAGCCGAATTCTACTACCGTATGACTTTAGATGAAGCCAAGTCCCCGGTTGAGAAATCCATTGCTCTAAATAACTTAGGCTTGATTCATTTTAAGTATGAGCAGTGGGAAAAAGGTAAAGAGTATCTCAAGCAGTCCATGGCCCTTGCTCCCAAGTTTAAAGTTCCCCGCTACAACATCTCTCAGTTGTACTTGCAGTTTGGACTCTATGATAAGGCGATTGAAGTCCTCACAGACAATGCTTTTAAAGGTTATAAAGATATCGATGTCTATTTCTCTTTGGCCAATGCTTACTTGTACAAAGGTGACCTCAAAACTTCGGCCCAGTACTTTAAGCTGATCCCTGAAGAGCATCTGCACCGAGAAGATATCTCTGCCACGTATGCTTTATTCCTTCTCCGAACTGGAGATGTGAAAAAGGCCGATGAGATTATGCAGGAGCGTGATCGCAGTGGCGTCCCTGAGATTACGGCCATCTCAACCAAAATTGAGAGAATGATCTCAGACAGAATGAAACAGGAGTAGTCATGAAGACAGCACTGATGCAAGGACAATTCAGCCTCAAATGTCTCGACTCCCGTGTGGAGCAGGCTCTTCTGATTGATAAGAAGAAGGTCTTGATTGGTTCTCATGAAAATTGCGATTTTAAGCTCGGTGATAAATCTGTCTCTTCATACCACGCGTTCATTTGTCTCAAAGGTAATGAAGGCTTCATGGTTAAAGATCTCTACTCTGAGGGTGGAGTTTTTGTTAATGGTAAGCGAGTAGAAGAAGCATTTGTGAATCCAGGGGACGTACTAACCATCGGAACCCTGAGTTTTGCGATCGAGGCTTTAGAAGAGCATGTTCCGGTTTTCAACCCAGATGAGCTCATTGCCAAGGTTGAGCCACTTAACTCGTTTGTGGATCTTCCTCCACGACCAGGACTGGTTTTCATTGATGGGGAATACTGTGATATCGCCTTTGATGACTCTAGCTTTAAGCCTTTATCTGAATCAGTTAACTTTAAATTCAAAGATACTGATTATGTAGAACTTGATGGCTCTCAGGAAATCCTTGATATCGCTCACCGCACTCAAGATAAGCGTCTTGAGATCATGAGTTATGTGAACGGTCTCATGATGGACATCACTTATCTGGATCTTAAAGATGGGGATTACCATTTAGCTCCCATTAAAAAGTCTAAATTTGATATCGTCTTCCATACTCTGACCCGCACGAAGATCTTCTCTATTGAGAAAGGTGCTCTTCGTTTTTATCAAAACGATTCTCTCTCTCCATCATCTGCGTGGGATAAAATTGATCTCAAAGAAGCCTTCTTCCTTACTCACGGTGCAGAGCAAGTCTCATTCCGTTTTGTAAATGAGTCCACAACTTGGAAAGGCCTACCACTTTTCTACCGCGACCGCGCTTTCTTTAAACAGGGCTCAAAAGTATTCGCCTCGGTATTTGTTCCTCTACTTCTACTTTTATTCATCACGATTCCTAAAGAAGAAGAAAAAGTTGAAGATGTGGCGGTGATTTATACCATGGTTAAACCTCCAGTTCAGAAAGCCGTTGAGACCACAGAGAAGTCTGAGCTCAAGGCCGAAGAGTTGACTTCTAAAACGGAAAATTCTGGACATAAAGAAACTCAGCAGCCTGATAAAAAAGTTGAATTCGCCGCTGCTTCAGCTAACAAAAAAGTTGTGGCCAAGGCCGCAGCTCCTGCTGCTGCCGCTGCAGAACCTGTGAAAACAATTCCTGTGAAGGCCTATGAGTTTAAGAGCTCAGTGGCCATGGGATCTCTTGTGGGAGATGCCCCTAAGATTAACACTAAAGGCACTTCAGGCTCTGGAGCGACTTCTGATACAACATTTAACTCTGGCTCATCAGACGACGGAAATCTTGTTGCCGGTGCCGATATCGGAGTTTCAAAATTTAATGGTTCAGATAAAAAAGGCAGTGGATCGGGTTCTTACGGATCCCGAGGCCTTGCTTCTAAATCTGGATTTGATTCTTCTTACTTAGAACCAAAAACAGTGGTGCTCGGTTCAATGGACCCAGAACTCCTTCGCAAAATTTTGCGTGAATACATTCCTCAATTCCGTCACTGCTACCAGCAGGAGCTTATTGGGCAAAACGATAAAGTGAAAGGGGTCATTGATCTCAATTTCACTATCTCTGCCGAAGGGAAAGTGGCCAAGTATGATATCCGCGCCAAAGACGCTCAGTTCTCGAAAAAAGGAACTGGATGTATGGGGCAAGTTCTTGGGTTGATCGACTTTCCAAAACCTAAGGGTGGGGGTGTTGTGGACGTGAGACAGCCTCTGAACTTCTTTGCTGAGACGGAAAAAATCTAAAGAGTAGAATTGTTCGCAGACAACTGAGGATTTTTTAAACGTCTATATTCGATATGGTGTTTCAGTTTTAAAATCCAGCATGCTCATACAAAATCTAGAGGTTTTGGAGCTGAAGTATTTGTATCAATATTGATTGATTTGAAATCTGCTCTTCAAAGTGATCTAAAATGTCTTTCAGGGTTCAATAAGGAAATGTGCTTTCTCTAAAATCAAATCAAAACAATGGCTTAAATCATCCCCATTTGTCTGCGAACAATTAAAGAGTTGCTGCAATAAAGGCGTTTTCCATTATCCATGCACTCACGGCCGAAATCCTTGTGTGGAGATTCACGTAACCAATACCACTTCTTGAAGCACCAGATGGACGAGCGTCTTTGGCAAGAAAGCTCGCATTCACTCCTACTATCTTGTTATTTAAAAGTGCGGGGCCTCCAGAGTCTCCCAAACACAGACTGGGACGACTTGAAGTGAGAAGATAGTTGCTTGATATATTTTCTGCATCCTCATGAACTGAAGCTGTAATATCACCAAAACTGCCTTCTAAAATCGATTTCGATTGTGCCTGAGTGATACCATATTTCTTCTCAGGGTCAAAAGCAGCAGTGACATTCGTCGTGGTCTGACATCCATATCCCCAAAATTGAATAGTTGCCCCAGGGACCACTTCATTAAAATCAATCTGCACAATGTTGAGAGCTTTAAATTCCGCGGTAGGAGTCACAACCACTAATGCGATATCATGATCGTCGTAGTTAGTCTTGGAGTCATGAAAGGAGGGATGAAGAATAATCTGCTTCACTGGAAGGCCAAGATAATTTGTTGGTCCAACTTTCATCGCCGTTGAAAAGCCCAGTAGAGTTTTATCCATATCCGCTGAATCCACACAATGGGCAGCGGTTAAAATTAAGTTGTGAGCAATTTTAGTGGCCGTACAGAGGCTGGATTTATCTTTCTCAAGAGTGGCAATAGCAAATATTCCATTGGTCTCAGTGCCAACACTTACCACTCCACCAATAATTCTAGCGTGGGCCACATTTGCTAAAAGTACGAGGCAGAGAAGTAGCTTTTTCATTCTTAGTTACCAGCACATTCAGTGCCGATCACGATCTCACCTTGAACAGTTACAGTACAAACAGAACCAAAACCAGTGTCCGTCACTTGGGCCCCGCGGTAACCTGGAAGGCGTTTACAGTTCATGTAACCAGCGCGCTTACATTTGATTTTGGCCAAAGTGTCAGCATCTTCAATGCTACAAGAGTTATCAAGGCGGCCTGAAGAAGTTGTCGCAGAAAAAATGCGAGTAGAGACTTCGCTGCAATCACTTGCAGAGGCCAAGCCTGAAAGAGACACAAGAGCAAATGCCAGAAGTAGAGATTTCATATGGGCCATCCTTATATGAGTTTAGAATGTGGACATTTTATCACGGAATGGAATGAGGAAAGTGAGCATTGAATATTTTACAAGTTTAGGGCCTTAGAATGGGCCTTCAACTAGAGAATATTGAGCATTTTTTACATCCTGGCTTTTGAAAGTCACTTTCTTTGAAGTAGATTCCCCGAAAATTAATCCTCAAGGAATCCTTATGAAAGCCATTTTCGTTGTCTCTTTGTTTTGCCTCTCATTGAGCTCTTTTGGTGGGAATGCGGGTCCTGATGCCCAGCTTCGTTGCAAAGCTGATGGTCTTTATGCTTTTTTTGATGTGACAGTGGAAAATACATTTGATCAAATTAAGGGACTGCGAGTGACCAATAACAACAAGTCAAAAACTTATCTTGTTGAAGAAGGAATTCACATCGAGGGGTCAGAAACTTTTTTTAATGAAAAAGTTGAAATTACCATCACTGGCAGAACGGCCGTGGGTAAGCTTGAAAAGATTCCCTTCGCCTGCATTAAAATCTAATTGAAAAAGGTCGTTTTAAATGAAAAATTTATTGGTTCTAGTTACTCTCTTATCTTCTTCAGCTTTTGCTCAATATCCCCAAGTTAATCTCACTCAATGTACGGGTGACTTAAATGGAAGACAGGTTACTGCGGATTTTTTTATCGATAGTAAATTCTATTGTGGTGAAGAATCTAGTTATGACGTGAGTGTGGTGGTGGATGAAGGAAACCTTCCTTATCTGCAACAAGGGAAGCTATCCATCAGCGAAGGACGCGTAAGTGTGACGGCCCAAGAAGGCGAGTTTTCAGTAGTCTTCATAGACTTTGCTTATCCCTCTTTGGGTGAAGCGGTCATGAGTCTTAAAGTTGCTCCTGATGAGATGCAAGACATTGCCCTAAAATGTGAAAATAATAACTTCGAAGTAGATTGCAACTAGGCCGCTTTTTTCAAATCCGGAGTCAGTACTTCCACACTTTGATGATTTCGGATAATCACCTTTTGTAGGTACTTTTCGATCTTCTTGACCATGTCAGAATTGGTAGAAAAACGGAAGCTGCCCTTTTTCCCATCAAAGGTCTGCCATTCAAGCTTTCCCCATAGAATGTACTGGGGGATGGTGATCTCAAAATGAGAGAGACCTTCCATATTCCAGTCCTCGGGACCACCATTCTTGCGAAATTTTGAGATCCATCCCTTTTTATGCAGGCGCAACTTATTCTCGTGAATCTCAAGCTCAAAGCGCGGACCTTTCAGGGTGTAAAAAATCAATTTGTCCTCCGGGGTGGGTAAGGACTTATCGTGCAGATGGGGAAAAAACTTGAGTTAAAAATGGTCAGGTATTAAGAATATATTTTTATTTATAAACAAATGAGAAAGAATGGGCTTTCAGCTAAGGATGAATCTCCATATTGGGAATGGCCATTTTCAATGTGTTACCTGTTTGCCTTTTTGTAAGGGGGAAAAATTGAATATTGAACTGATAAACCTGATCTGAAGTTTCTTTCTCAGCAAAGTCGCAAACCTTCCCTCTGAAGTTTCGGATCATTTCTTTAAAGACTGGAATTTGATCGTGCTTAATGGCCAAAGAAAAACATTGAAACTCTCTTTCTTCAGCTGGGACGAGAGCACCTTTTTTGGCGAGCTCTGCGACCTGTTCAAAATACTGATGAGGAGATTTCTTATAAGCATCATTTCTAGAAGTAGTATTATCGTAATTCTTCTTAAAACATCCATTTTCATCTTGGGTGATAAGTTTGAGTTTCAAAAGACGGGCAATTGAATCATCAACAATTTCTTGAGACACTTCATCACAAAGAAAGTCACGGATACTCTCTTGGGTGCATCTAAACCCTTCAATTTTAGACATGGAAATGATGGCCATATGAACCCAATGTGAAAAGACACTCTGGTCTTCCACCACAACGGTGCGACCAGTATGTTGGCGAAGCTCTAAGAGAACCATTTTTAAAAGCCGCTTCTCTTTTTCAGAATCTTCGTAGGTGTACTTGATCATGGCCTCTAGATAAGAAGTTTCCACTGGATCTAAATTCAAAACATTCGAAATCTTCGTTGACTGAACGAGGGAGAGTTTCTTTTTCTTTTTGAAAATTAAGATAAGATTTTGAGCATCGATATCAATGATCTTAGACCATTTTCTAAGAGATAAATCTGAGGTTCTTGACTGCTCGAATTCAAAGGAAGAAATGAGAAATTCAATGGCATCTTGATAATCGTAGACGTTGGGTTTTGCTCTGTTCACCAAAGCGCTCCTTGCATAGGGTGTACAAATATTTTACACCTTTAAAAAAACCGTAAAATTTTTAAACATAACATTTCATAACATCTTGAAAACCGACTCATCAAGTTGGTCTTAGTTTTGCAGCCATCCTTTCAATCGCAACAAAGACGATCGACTTCCTCCGTCCGAAACGAGAAAACGAGGAAAAGAGCGCATGTTGAATAACAACAACATCCCTTGGAGGATTTATGAAATCATTTTTACTGTCTGCTCTAGTTGTCATCGCTTTTTCTGTGTCTTCTCTTGCACAAGTTGCAAATGCCAATGAAGGAGAAGGTCCCGGCAATCTAACATCCAAAGTTTTCACAAAGAAAAAGAATTTTCGCTACGGCGAGCTTTGCTTAGGGAATTCTGATTGTAGGACGAGCCATCTTGAAATTGAATTAAAAACAAAGTGCCTAGAGGCTGGGTACGAGCAGTGTACAGTTGTCGTGAGTGAAAGAGTAATTACCGATGAAAATCCGAATGACATGTTTTGTGGTCGTTTTACGAAGGGTTATTGTACTGTAAGTGTTAGAGGAACAAATCCGTAAATTGTTATATTGAATAAATAACGGCTCCGGAAGAAACTTTCCGGAGCCGTTGTTTATCATTCCA
Organism: Bacteriovorax stolpii; assembly: GCA_945890905.1. GTDB lineage: Bacteria > Bdellovibrionota > Bacteriovoracia > Bacteriovoracales > Bacteriovoracaceae > Peredibacter. The sequence continues at coordinate 2,698 of CAMDDI010000067.1, read as the reverse complement.
ATAAACTTCTCAGCATCCACGCCGATTTCTCATGCAGCTGCATCCTTTGAGTTAAGATATCCGCTGTCGGTTCATCATGGGCGGCTTCCACCACATCAAACAAAGACCTGGCCGTACGAATGACGGCCTCCTGACCATTCACTAAATGCTGAATCATGGTTGTGGCACTTGGCACTCCTTTCACTTCTTTGATCGAAGAGAGGGCCATAAACTCGGAGTAAGTTCCCGGGGCAGGGTAGCCTAATGCACGAATTCTTTCCGCGATAAGATCTACTGCAAGTGCCAGCTCATTGTACTGACCTTCAAACATCAAATGAAGAGTGTTGAACATGGGGCCCTTCACGTTCCAGTGGAAGTTATGGGTCATGAGATAAAGAGTGTAGCTGTCGGCTAGTAGGCGATTGAGTCCCTGTGCAATGGCCTTGCGCTGTTTCTCATCAATTCCGATATTAATTTTTTGTGCCTTGGCCATAAATCCTCCTATGGTTAATTGAATTGAGTGTAGCTCTCTTAAATTTTTGCGTCTAATTGAAAGACTCGATGGCTTCATAGACAAACCCAGAGGCAAAATTTGCCTACACAACCGGGCCATTTTTGTTCAATTAATGCGCTTCTGAATTTTTGTTTGTAAAGTGAACGTTTATTTTGCACTAGTACATGTAAGATTTTGTTAAATAGGACCACTTTTCTCTCGATAAATTTAGTCGGGGATTACATCATCTAGTGGTTAAAACCGTCAAAAAAATGTCGACACCACTATATCTAGTTTTTTTACTTTTCAAATGTCAGAACACCCACTACGCTTGATTTAAGACCCACAAAAAGATCGAGTACCACACTGAAGAGGAATGGAGATATGAGCATGGAGCCACTACTAACACAATCAAACGAACGCTTTGTACTTTTCCCAATTAAGCATAACGACATCTGGGGCATGTACAAAAAGGCCATGGCCAGTTTTTGGACTGCTGAAGAAATTGATTTGTATGCTGACCTGGATGATTGGAATTCTTTAAACGATCAAGAGCGTCACTTCATTTCGCATATCCTAGCGTTCTTCTCAGCTTCTGATGGTATCGTGAACGAGAACCTTGCACTTCGTTTTTATAACGATGTTCAGATCCCTGAGGCCCGCTCTTTCTACGGCTTTCAAATTGCTATGGAAAATATCCACGCTGAAACTTACGGTCTCTTGATTGATACCTACATCAAAGATGAAGCCCAAAAGCAGCATCTCTTTAAGGCCATCGATAGCATTCCTTGTATCAAGAAGAAAGCCGACTGGGCCCTCAAGTGGATCTACGGAAACGAATCATTTGCTGAGCGCTTGATTGCTTTTGCTGCCATCGAAGGAATTTTCTTCTCGGGTGCTTTCTGTTCAATCTTCTGGCTCAAAAAACGCGGCCTCATGCCGGGACTTACTTTCTCTAACGAGCTTATCTCTCGTGACGAAGGTCTCCACACTGATTTTGCTTGTATGCTTTATAAAGACTACATGGTGAATAAGCCTTCTGAAGCCCGCGTTCGTGAGCTTATCACTGAAGCTGTGGCCTTCGAGTGCGAATTTATCACTGAAGCTCTTCCGGTATCTTTGATCGGTATGAACGCAGACATGATGAAAGAATACATCCGCTTCTGTGCTGACCGCTTGATGCGCCAACTTGGTTACAACAACATTTGGGATGCAAAAAATCCATTCGACTGGATGGAGATGATTTCTATGCAAGGTAAGACTAACTTTTTTGAGAAACGTGTTTCTGAATACCAAAAAGCAGGAGTCGCTAAGTCAGGCGAAAACACTGCGGGTTCTCAGTTCGCATTCTCAACAGATATGGATTTTTAAGGAGTAAGATATGTTTGTAGCTACACGATCAGGAAAAAGAGAACCGGTTCAATTTGATAAAATCACTCACCGTATTTCGCAACTCACTTACGGGTTAGATGCAAAATACGTCGATGCTATGCAAATCGCCAAAAGAACCATCAATGGTTTATTTGACGGCATCACCACTGAAGAGCTTGATAACTTGTCTGCAGAAGTTTCTGCTTACATGACTTCAGTTCACCCAGACTATGCTCGTTTGGCAGGAAGAATTGCCGTAGCAAACCTTCACCGTTCAACTTCAGATTCATTTATGGAAACCATGGAGAAGCTCTATGGATTTAAGAATGAATTCTCTGGCGAGCATCAGCCTCTAGTTGCAGAAGAGTTCATCTCTTACTGCCGCGAGCACAAAGATAGAATTTCAATCGAGATTGCTTACTCTCGTGACTTTGAATTCGATTATTTCGGTTTCAAAACTCTTGAGAAGTCCTACCTTCTAAAAGTTAATGGAAAAATCGTTGAACGTCCTCAGCACCTCTTTATGAGAGTGGCCTTGGGAGTTCAGCCAGGAAATATTGAAGAAGCGATTAAGACTTACCATTTGATCTCGGAAGGCTGGTTTACTCACGCCTCACCAACTCTATTCAACGCTGGAACAAACAAGGCACAAATGTCGTCTTGCTTCCTTCTTGCCATGAAAGATGATTCTATCGAAGGGATTTACGAAACACTTAAACAGTGTGCGCTTATTTCTCAGAGTGCCGGTGGTATTGGTCTTGCGATCCATAACATCCGCGCTAAGGGTTCATTCATCAAAGGTACTAACGGTACTTCTAACGGAATCGTTCCTATGCTTCGTGTGTTCAACGATAC
>CAMDDI010000066.1 GCA_945890905.1 Bacteriovorax stolpii | reverse complement strand
GGCAATGGTTGAACCTCATCCTTATCTTGAATCATTATTTGAAAAAAGCTTCGGTAAGGTAAGAGAAGTTTTTGACCGGGAAGCCATTACTGAAACTGCTTTAGTTGAAGATTATATTTTTCCTGTTACTGGAACTTATCCATTACAAGTAGATGGTCAATTTAGTAAAGAGCTCACGATGTCTTATCGTGATACCTTTAAAGCTTGGTCAGAGCTGCAAGTGGCCAATCACTTAGAAGCTCAGGATCTCATAAAGAATCGTTTTGATTTAAAATTTACTGACAAAGATATTCCGTGCCAGTGTGTTCAATGTATGGGGGATTACCGGACCCAGATCCGTGAAGCGGTTTTCTCTACTCAAGCTTGTCTCATTGATAAGGCCGAAGAAAAACTCTTCGACATCATCCTCACAAAAAGAATTTCAGATATTTCAAATCTCGTTTTTGATTTGAAAAAGAATCTCGATAAGAATTTTCATCAGATGAGAAATAAGCTTAAGCGCTCATCAGTGAATAAGTTAGAAGCTGAAGTGAAGCACCATTATCGTACTAAGTTCGGTGCTCAGTCAGAATTAGGAAAGCTCTATAAAGAAAAGCTCAATGTTTTCTTTAATACTCTGCTCGTAGAGCAGGGTCTGAAACCAGAACTTGTGTCAGCAGAAGAATATGAGCGCTTCTATATTCAGTTAGAAACAAATATCTGGAAAGGCGAAGTCTTCCTTAAAAAAGAATTTGAACGCTTTACTATGGCGATCATGGCCTTGAAGCGCAAAGATGTTTCTTCAACCATTCTTAGAGATTATCTTGGTCAGTTTTGGATTCACGCTGAGGCACGAAGGCTCAATCGTAAAATTATTTATCATATGGGTCCTACTAACTCTGGTAAGACTTATCACGCCATTGAAGCTTTAGTGAAGGCCAAGAATGGCTGCTATCTTGCACCCCTTCGACTTTTGGCCTCGGAGCTCTTTGATACCATGAACAGTAAGGGAGCTAAAACCACCTTGCTGACTGGTGAAGAAGTGGTTGAGATTCCGGACGCGACTCACTTCTCTTCCACTATTGAAATGGCCAAACTTCAGACCCGTTTTGAATGTGCTGTTATCGATGAAATTCAAATGCTCACAGATCCTCAGAGAGGATGGGCCTGGACTCGCGCACTAGTTAATTTGCAGGCCGATGAAATTCATATTTGCGGAGATCACTCAGTATTGGAATTAGTGAAAAAAGTGTTGGCCTTATGTGGAGATACTCTCGAAATCCGTGAGTATACCCGCATGACTGAACTTCATGTGATGAATGAGCAAATTCCTCTTACTTCACTTCAAAAAAATGATGCCTTAATTGTTTTTTCTCGCAGAAATGCTCTTAAATATAAAGCCGATCTTGAAGAGCTGGACTTTAAAGTTTCTATTGTCTACGGCCGCCTTTCTCCAGAAGTGCGTCGAGAGCAGGCCCGAAAGTTTGATGAAGGCGAAACAGACATCATGGTGAGTACTGATGCCATCGCCATGGGGATGAACTTACCTGTTCAGCGGATTGTTTTCTCGGCCCTCTCAAAATTTGTTGATGATAAAGAAAACCCACTGACATTTTCTGAGATAAAGCAGATTGCAGGACGGGCGGGACGCTTTAAGCGCTTCCCTGTAGGACATGTCACTACACTTAATAAAGTTGAAAACGGTTTGCATATTCTGCGAAACGCTATGGCCCATCACCTCGGTCAGAGTGACAAGGCGATGGTTGGTCCAGATTTAGATATTTTCTCGCGGGTTAATAATGCCCTCGATGCAAACTCACTTCCAAGTTTGACACTTTCAGAATTCTTGCGCCTCTTTAATACCATGATCTTTCAAAAGCCATTCTACTGCGTAGATATGAAAGAGATGATTGAATTGGCAGAGATGGTTGAAGGTGCTGATGAAGACCGCACTCTCTCTAATGCTGAAATATTTGGATTTGCCTGCGCCCCAGTGAACTTAGGTTTAGTGGAGCATGTTCAGTATTATCTTTGGATCCTTAATCACTATGTTGATAGTCAGAGCATTTTCAATGAATCCATTGACGAGACTTCAGACAATATCGATTACCTCGAAACCTCAATTAAGTGTGTTGAGCTTTATCAGTGGCTCTCTCGTCACTTTGACCGCAAAAACTTTGAGTATGACGAAAAGCAACTGCTAGAAAATAAGGGTAAGGCGATTGAGCGCTTAAATGAACTTCTCTCTGAGAAGATCAGTAAGACCTGTTCAAGTTGTGGCTGTAAAATGCCAGCGAATGCACGCTTTAATATCTGTGATGAGTGTTTCTCTAAACGCAGATTCTCTCGCGGACCTCGTCAAGAAGGCAAAGATTCCAATTCTCGTGAAGGCGGTCGCTCCGAAGAGGGACGGACTCATAAGCCTCGTCAAGGCGGAGGCGGATCGTCTCGAAACGATAGAAAAGGTCGCGGAGGCAGAGACAATAATAATCGCGGTGGCGGCCAAGAAAATAAAAGAAGAGACGGTGGTAGCTCAACTTCTGGTGCCTCAAGATCAGGAGCAAATCCAAGAAGAGAAGAACAAAAAAGGCCAGCATCAAGTCCTGCCTCTTCAGCATCCTCTTCTTCTTCATCATCATCACATCCTTCTCAGAAGCCCAGCCAAGGTATTAGACCCCCTAAGAAAGCAGTCAGCAAAGATAAGGCCGCTTCATTTAAAAAATTCCGATAGTGTATGATTTCTTACAAAGATTATGCTCAGCAAATTCTTCTCGGTGAGTTTCTTGAAGACAAGCTCATTGATGTAAATTTTGAGTGGAGTCCATATGAAAGTTTTGCACTTCCTTTTTATCCAGGCCGCTCTGGCCCAATCAAATTCTCCCATGAAAAACATAAGTTTCCAAAAGCCAGTCGGCTAGGTGAGCCCGATAAGAAGGCCATGGCCATTCATAGCTTTGCCAATCATGAGCTGCTCGCCATTGAAATGATGGCCGCTGCTTTACTCATATATCCTCATGAAACTGAAGAGGACATCCGTTTTAAACGCGGAATTGTTACCACCATCAAAGATGAACAAAAGCATCTCACTCTCTATATTAAGCGCTTAAATGAATTGGGTTATGCTTTCGGAGATTTTGCACTCAATGATTTTTTCTGGCGTCAGATGGAAAAACTTGAGACTGCTTCCCAGTACACTGCACTTATGGCCTTGACCTTTGAGGCGGCCAATTTAGATTTTGCCCAATATTACAGTAAGATTTTTAAAAGCTTAGGTGATAATGAAACGGCCGCTGTTTTGGATTTGGTCTTGGAAGATGAAATCTCCCATGTGGCCTTCGGTGCCCATTGGCTCAAGCGCTGGAAGCAAGATAAAACTCTTTGGGATTATTACCGTGAATCTCTGCCGTATCCTCTGACTCCGGCCCGAGGTCGAGGCATTGAGTTTGACGTGGAACTACATCGCAGGGCCATGAGTGAAGATGACTTTATAAAACAATTAGAAAGCTATGATGATGATTATTTAACCACTAAACGAATTTCTCTGTGAAAAGCCTCAGAGTTAACGCTGACTATGAGACTGAACTCTTCTACGGGCATTCAGGTGCGGCCATCATGAATCAGTCTCTGGAGTTTCTGACTTTTTTTCTAGAAACCAATCCCATCTTTACCGCTAAAAAATATCCTCCAGCTTATTTTGAATACATTGAATCTATTGTAGGTTCAAAACCAACTCTGATCTCTAGTGGGGAATTTAAAAACTGGTGGGGAGAATTACGGGATCTTGAGCTTGAGAGAAAACTCAATTCGAAAGTCACGAGCTCTGAGTTATGTATTTCCCAACTCAAAGAATGCAATATTCAGATTATTCACACCCTTTCTGATTATCACGCGCCAGAGTCTCAAGTACCGATGATTGCTAAAAATCCTTACGGCATGTCTGGGCAAAAATTTAAGCTGTTCACGCCTGAGGCACTTATATCTGAAGGCCCTGAGTGGTTGAAAAAAAGTCTGCCACATGGACCTATCATTCTTGAGCCTCTCCTTAAGCGCCAAAAAGATTTTTCACATTTTGTTTTTCCTGATGAGAAAGTTATTTGTTACCAAAATCTTATTGATCATAAATTCCAATATCGCGGAACCCTTTTTAGAGATATTCAAAAACCGTCCATTCAGTCTTTAGCATTTTATTCAGATATTGATCCTCGAAATTGGGAAACGTTTAAACATCAATTGGCCCTCATTCAGAATTACTATTCAAGTTTTCCTTCTGAATTTGGCTACTCCATTGATTCATTCACCTTTCAGGGGGAATTTCATTCTCAAATCCGAACTTTGTGTGAAGTGAATTTTAGGAGGACTATGGGTAGAGTGGCCTATGATCTCTCAAGCAAGGTTGCTTCTAAATTAACTTGGTCACTTTTTTTAATGGGAAAATCCCAGGGATCAAAAGGCGGGTTTCAATTTTTACACAAAACACTAAAACCAATTCTTTTAAACAGTGAAAACGAATCTGGGATAGTCATTCTCTCACCAGGAGATACACGATTTGAAATTTTTCTGATTAAGGCCAGGGATGAGAAATCAGGCTTAGAGTGCCTGCGTAAATTAAAAGAATTACTGCCGGACGGAGAGTTTGCGATAGAGCTCTAAGAGAAGTTTTCCCGCTTCGTCCGCTGTAGAGGCGTAGGCCACAATACCGTCATCATGCCCGCGCATGACAAATACCCCAGAAGTTTTATCCGCCAACAGTGATTGAGCAGCTTCGGCCATCTCCTGAGTACCGTAAGGAATATCCCCACTGATAAAATCAAAGGGGCCTTGCTGCATTTTTTCCCAAAGTAGGGCGTGGTGTACATGAAACACGTACTGAATATTGGGATTGGCCTCATAGATTCCGTAATGGGTGAGAGATTCACTGGACGGAGGAATCAGACCTTCAGCTGTAACCGAACCTTTCTTAAGATCGCATTCAATCACTTTTGTATAATGATGGGCCTGAAGATGGGGGAGGTGACCTGTTTGGCTGCCGGTGATGATAAAAGATTTTTTGATCAGTCGAGAAGAGAGGTTCCCAAATCCGATTTTTTCGTTCGGGTATTCACCAATCAAGCCGAGTTTAAAGAAGAGAGCTCTCCATTTCTCGAGAGCAATAACCTGATTCATCTCTGGGGCCGGAGCGCGCTTCAGAGTGAGCTTGAACTTGATAACACCTTCGTCGCGAGTATTCACAGATAAGTCCTTGAAGTCCTATGAGATTTGATTGCAAACTGCACAGGCTCACTTATAATGAGAATACTGGATAACATGGGGTTAGTTCAAGCCCAATTCACCTAGGAGTGATTATCCTCGAGAAATATCTAAACGACTTAAAGTCCCGACTGCCTTTTTTAAAGAAAAAAGTAGTTGATGAAGAAGACGATGAGTCAGAATTTGTGGAAGAAGACAAAACTCGTGTATCAATTGGTGCAACGGGTACTGACGTGGTCTCTGATGAAGATAATCTTGCGCTAAGTGAAAATGACGAAGATGGGGACGATGAATCTACGGGAACGAATGTTTCTATCGTAGATAAATTTAAAAATCTGCTTAAACCTAAAAAGAAAAATACAAAATCGTCCAAGGACGAAAAAAGTCCTGCTGATAAAAAGAAGGCCAACATAATCCGTGGGATTATTGTTGTGGCTATTGTCATTCTTATTGCTCAAGAATTTTTTCCCTCTGAAGAAGATACAGCAAGTGCGCCGTCCCTAGCTCTAAAACCTAGAGAAAAACCCAAGAAGAAAAAAGAAGTTCTTGAGCCTGCCGCTCCTGTTGATGCTACAACTCCAACCACTCCAACTTCTCCAGCTGATACCTCTGGACCAACGGTGACTACAACTGCTCCTGTTGATACAGTTTCTCAACCCGAAGTTCCAACTCCTGTAGAGACAACTCCACCTTCAACAGGGGATGTTTCTGCAACTCCTGAAGTTCCTTCTCCCAATGAAACAACCGTCACTCCAGAAACTTCGCCAGTCACAGTCACCACTGAGGAAACTCCAAATACTTCGCCTACGACAACAGAAGCTCCAGTGATTGTGAATGAACCCTCCTCTCCCGATTCGGTTGATGGACAAACCACGGATCCTGATGAAAATCTCACTGATAAAATTTTGCAAGATTTAGAGAATCAAGCGAAGGTCACCGAGAAGCGAGCTCCAAAAACTGAGTACACAACACCTCCGGATTACGAATATAAAGGTCGAGGCCTGGTGTATAATTGCCAAGGTAAACATTGGGCATGCGTAGATGCTCCAAGTTATCAAACTTGTGAAGACAATTCATCTTCTACAAAGTTTTTAAAACGAAGTGCTGAATGTTATCCGTTTAATGTCTACGAGAGTCAGAAAGGTTGCGAGATGATGCAAAACCGCATGGTTTCATCCAGTGCAAAGACTGATTTTTGTAAGGAATAGTTAAGCAGCGTTTTTGTTAAACTTACGCTCAAGCAGAGGAATAAAAAATTCATCTTCATTCTTGAGAGCTTCTTTCTTCATACCACTAATAAAACACTTCACAAGATTTGGATCAAACTGAGTTCCAGAAAACTGCTCAAGTTCTTCATAGGCCACTTCGTAGGGAAGACCTTTACGATAAGGACGAGTTGAAGTCATGGCATCAAAAGTATCTGCGATTAGTATGATCCGGGCGAGTACTGGGATCTCTTCGCCTTTAAGACCCAAAGGGTAACCTTTGCCGTCATAGCGCTCATGGTGCAAGCGGGCGTTTTCAGCAATTTTTTGAAAATCAGGAAAGTCTTTGAGAATTTCGTAAGATTTATCAGGATGCTGCTTCATGATATTGAATTCTTCTTCAGATAAACGCGAGGGCTTATTGAGAACAGCATCAGGAGTGGCAATTTTTCCGATATCGTGAAAAATAGCTGAGAGTTCAAGTTCTCTCATTTCTACCGGACTAAGCTCAGCCTCAGTACCCGTGACTAATGAAAAATAGGCCACGCGCATACTGTGACCAAAGGTATAACTGTCTTTAGCATCAAGGGCCTTCAAAATAGTTCTGGCGGCCTGCTCACTGATCATTTTATTGTCTCTCTTAAGCTCTTCCACCATAGTGGCCAGTCCCAATAATGAGAGTGCCGTGGCCACTGAAGGAAGCTCGAAGACATTATTTTTTTTCATAAGTTTTTTTCAAACCTTTACGGTGAGCCCTTAAAGGCCCACTGGATAAATTCTCTTCGGTTGTTTTGCAGAAAAATAAACGGTAAAATATCAGAAACAAGAACTAGACTCTAAAGCTCTGAAAATACAGATATTAAGTGACTAAAAGGCTCCTATGGTAATCGTGGACGATCGTGATTTTATAAAAAAGGAACTCGACGATAAAGGCTTCGGGGTCTTTGATTTCTTCGATCTTTTAAAAATCTATAACCTCAAAGATTTCTGCGCTCTTCCTCTTCAAAGAAGAAATGATATTTTGCTGGTAGATACCGAATCTCTTCTGAAGCATCCAGAACTTCAGGAACAGTTCAAAACAACATTTAATACATTCTTAGGTGTGATTTTTTTCCACGATCAAAAAAATCAAAAGGCCCAGGACTGGGTTCAAGATCAAGCAGCTTTTCTTACGCGAATTGTAGGAGAGTACTCTCTTCCTATGCCGCAACTTCAATGGACCATGCTCTCTAATCAGTTGCAGTTTTTTTGGGGACTGATGGAAGATCAGAGACAGTTGCAGAAGCATTTAGTGCAGTTTAGCCAGGAGCTCGATCAGGTTTTACAAACAGCTGAGAGTGAAATGGCCCGGGCAAAAAAGATTCACGAGATTCTTATTCCTAAGCGCAGTGATGAAATTAAAGGTGTGATGTTCTATAACAAATACGCTACTGGTGATGGGGGTGGTGGAGAGTTCTACGATCTGCTGCAAACTCCTCACAAGGTTTACCAGATCATGGTGGCCAGTCAATCCTATCTTATTTCTAGTTCCATCATGGGCATCTTGAATGCTCATAAAGAAAAAGATTTTGATCCTAAAGCGTTTCTCCAAGATGCCCGTGATGAAGTGGCCACAATCAATAGTGCGAAGAAGAAAAAGTCCGAAGTTGAACTCTCAGTTCTCGAATTAGATCTCTCCCATCTGACTTTGAAGGCCCATGGCAGTGACAAGCTTGAGTTCCATAGTCAGATTAAAGGGGCGGTGAAGATTAGGCCCGATGAGAGTTACCATCTCACCAAGGGAGAAAAATTCATTGTATTCTCTCCAGGATTTATATTTAATTGGAAAGAAGCGAAAATCCGCCAAGATATTCATGCGTTCGTAAAATCTCAAGAGACTTCGGTATTACCGGAACTGCTCACTGAGCTTTTTTACCAACTTCGTTTGGATAAAGAATCAGATTTTCTTAAAAAAGACGCTACCGTCTATATGATGGAGGTTAACCGTCATGGAATTCATCAAGTTTAGTTTTCTCTTTATTCTTATGATGGGAGCAGCTCATGCCCAAACTCGTTTCAGTTCCAAGAGCTGTTTAGAGTCATCTTATAAAATGAAAATGACTCAGAAAGGTTTCTTGTTTGGACTGATCAATCACTCATTTGTCATCGATAAGAGAAATTGTATTGTTCACATCACTCATAAAAAATATTTTCCTAAAGAATGGATCATCGATGTGTGCCGGGAACCTGTTCACATTAAAGTGACTTCAGCGACAGGTGTGGATGTGGCCAAGAAAGAAGGCGAATGCCTTAAGAAAGATAACTCACGGGATACAGGGGATTTCTGTTCTCAGTATTTTGATATGATGGATGTGATGCAAGATGATGGCTTGATCTTCGCTCAAGGAGACCGAGATAATTTGAGTTCTGACCACGGTAAAACTTTTTGCAGCTACCTTTTGATGAGAAAATATCTTAATGATTCTGTTATTTTTAGTCGCTATACCGAAGTTCCTGATATCTTCCTCGATAAGGTCCGTGATCTACCAGTGCCCACTCCCACAGTTGCACCTGTGGTAGAGGGGACACCCGCACCAGTTGAGACTAAACCTTAGCAAAGCCTATATCTAAATCTTGCAAGAGATCATCAATATCCTCGATTCCTACCGAGAGGCGGATGAGGTTATCAAAAATCCCTAAACCTTCGCGCACTTCTTTAGGAATCGAAGCATGAGTCATAATCGCTGGATGATCTACTAAACTTTCCACCCCTCCTAAACTTTCGGCCAAAGCAAAGAGCTTCACATTTTCTAAAAAGCGGCGGGATTCAGAGATTCCCCCTTTCAAGAAAAAAGTAATCATTCCTCCTGAACCTTTCATCTGCTTTTTACCTAACTCATACTGCGGATGTGATTTAAGCCCTGGGTAGATGACTCTTTCTACTTTTGGATGACTTTCAAGATAGGCCGCTACTTTCATCGCATTCTGTTCATGGGCCTTCATACGAATGGCCAGAGTCTTAATTCCACGAAGAACTAGCCAACTATCAAAAGGAGACTGGGCAGGACCAATGGCATTTTGTAGATAGAAGAGTTTATCTCTGAGTTCCTGAGCATTCATCATCAAGGCTCCACCCACCACATCGGAGTGACCATTGATAAATTTTGTCATGGAGTGAATAACTAGATCAGCTCCCAAATCCAGAGGGTTTTGAAAGAATGGGCTCATAAAAGTATTATCCACTACAGTGAGGGCCTTTACTTTTTTGGCCAAAGCTGAGATGGCCTGGATATCAGAAATTTTAAGTAATGGATTGGTAGGAGTTTCAAGCCAAACCAGAGCAGGTTTAAAGCTCTCCATTTCTTTTTCAAGGTTGGCCAGATTCGTTGTCTCCACAAACTTAAACTGGTGGATATCGGGAAAAACTTTTGAGAAGAGACGGTAAGTGCCGCCATAAACATCATCACCACAAAGAATTCTTGATCCCTTCGGTAGCATGTGCATGATTAGAGTAGAAGCCGAAAGGCCGCTGGCCGTAACTAAACAGTGCTGAGCATTTTCTAGAGAGGCCAGGCATTCTTCTAAGCGAGTGCGGGTGGGGTTATGCGAGCGAGTGTATTCATAACCTTTATGCTCTCCAGGAGAAGATTGCACGTATGTCGAGGTCTGATAGATGGGAGGCATAATCGCACCAGTTGTGGGATCAGGCTCGCCACCTACGTGGATTACTTTAGTTTCGAATTTCCATTTTTCATTTTTCATTTTGACTCCATTAACTCTTTCATTTCGTAAGCCGCTGCCAAAGTTGAGAGGCGAGCGATGACTGAATAAACACCTTCTTTAATTTGGTGATCACAGTCTTGCTTAATATCAGAGATACAAAATTTACGATAGACCATACCCTGTGAATTCAAATTCGCCTGAGTTCCTTTTAAGGGATTGGTGCGCATAAATCCACCTGAACTTCTTCCATTTACTAAGTATATAGTGACTTCAGCTGGTGCTTCATCATATTTCACGATAGTTTCAACTCCTTCTTGAATCAAAACCGAAGTGAATTTCAAATTATTTTTCCCAACATCCATCTTATTGCGTACTTTACGGTTCATCGAGCGGATTTCATCACCTGAGGCCACAACTGAAATCCCCATGCCATAAGTTCCCTGGGAGGCCTTCACAAAAACGGAAGATCCTTCTGGAAGTTTGCTTAATACTGAGTCTACTTCAGTTGCCAAATTCTCTAATCCTTCTTTGGTTTCATAATCAATTTCTTCTACGAAAGAAAATTGAGCTTGAATGAGATCAGGATTAATTCCGAAATGGGCAGCAAACTCATCGGCCACTTTTTTATAGTGCTTAAAATGATGAATTTTTTGCCTTTTAAACCACCCCACAAAAGGTGAGGGATGGATGGGAGTTTTTAGAGACTTCCAATCAATTGGCAAGGGAACAGATTGATCGTTATTTAAAACAATGACTTCAAAATCAAAAGTTTTCTCAGGACTCACACAAATAAACTGATTGTCTTGGACTTGAGCTTTGAAAATTTCAAGTTTAAAACCAGAATGACTTTCAAGTTCAATTTTGTGTCCACTCATATCAACAAAAAGGGCCTGGTCAGGTGAGAAGAGCGTCACTTCGGTGCCACACATTTCAATGGTTGTTTTTAAGTGATGTAGGTGATCAAGGTAATATTTATTCTTGGTGTGAGACTCAGGTAAAATCCCTACACGTTTGATGCCTTTTCTTACTAAATCAAAAGCCTCACGAAAGCGATCAGTGCAGTGTAGAAGATCTTTGCTACAAAGATTATTAAACCCGGCCGGATACATATTGTGATCAACGGGAGCAAATTTATTTTTACTCTCGCGTACATCCACACTTGATGTCAGTGGTTGAGAGATACCTGCTTGTGCCTTATCTATCCACGCATTGACATCGTTATAGTTGTGACAAATAAAATGTTCGAGCTCGAGCTTATCATTGACCTTATACGACATATTGATTCCATTTTTTGGTTAAGAAGTGAATGTGTTCTAAAGGAGAGAGGCTAATGACTTCGGGAAATTCCAAAACCACTGGAAAAGATTCTTTGAGACGGATCTTTAAATTAACTTCTTTAGACTCAAGAGTATTTTTAATTTGTAAGAGGTTGTGACTTTCAGGATGCCAGTCCCTGAGTTCTTCCTCAAGGCACTTATTTAAAACAAGATAATGGTCTTGATGAATAAAGTGGGAGGCGTGAGATTTAAGTTCAATGGCTTCCTGGGCTTTTCCTTGCTCAACGGAGGTCACCAGAAACCAGTTACATTCTTCTTTGATTTTAAGTTTATCCTGGAGAGATAGTCCCTTTAAGAAAGCTTCTTTGGACTGATAAATAATTTGAATTGCTTGAATAAAATCATCAATAAACTGAGCACCGGTTACATTTTGAAGATAACCTAAAAGTTTTCTTACTCCACCGGACACGATACGGTTAATTATCCCGAGGCCAAATACTTTTGTGCCGGCCTTAGCCGTTTTTTGTCCCAGATAAGAAAAGATTTCAACAAAGTTCTGATCAAAAAAAGAGCGAATTTTTCCAATGCCTTCTAAGAAATCTAGAAAGTGCGCACCAGGGGGAGTATCTAAAACAATGCAATCATAGGCCCCTGATTCAAATTGCATTTGCATTTCTACAAGGGAGAGAATTTCATTCATCCCACCATAGGGTCTGGATAAAATTTGAACGATTTTATTTTCCACCAAATCTGGAGTTTGATATTTTTCGGCCATGCGTGCGATGGTTTTTTCAGGTGACATTAAAAGTGCATCAAGAACTACACCTTCCAATTCAACTTTTGTGACTTCACCAATTGATTCAGAACTTAAACCTAAAAGATCTTTAAGACGTTTAGCGGGATCAATCGTCACTAGGAGTACCCGCTTACCTGATTGAGAAAGATTAAGGGCGCGTGAAGTGGCGAGAGTTGTTTTACCCACACCACCAGTTCCGCAAAATATTTCGAATGACTTAGGGGCTAAGGGCACAGACTTGGATCCTTTCAAAATTCCTCTCATTCTATATGAGTTTTGAAAGACTCCCAAGCAAATCCATCTCTATAGCACGGGGGTCCGTAGAGAGTGAGTGGGGTAGGATGCATTGCATCTCTGAACGATTCTCTTCCACCAGGCTTTTTTCATTTAAAGCTTTCTGGCGAATATTGATCGGCAGAGCGTTGAGTTCATTTTCCACAAGTGGATAGAGGCAATTGTTCACTGTGATATCGACGCCTACAGGTGTGCGCTCTTTTAGCCCGGATCTGAGCTCTAAAGCTTCCTGCCATGACATGAGACTAGGCAAAGTCACTACGTGAATTTGGGTATATTCTGGATCATTCAAGCGACTGAGCATCTTAGAAGTATCATCAAATATGACACCACTCTCAAAAATATTTTTAAAATTGGTCGTGGCTTCCACCATGGTTAGAGCGTGGCCTGAAGCTGGAGCATCAAGGACAACTATCAAACGGGGATTATCTTTTCCCATCTCTAAAATTTTCCCGAGGAAAATAAGATAACTAAATCCCGGAACCATATTCACTAAGGCCCGAAAAAAGGGTGTTTTCACAATCCAAGAAGAGATCAAACCCGATTTTAATCGACGTTCGATATAAGTCCTGGCGCACTCTTCTAAATCGAGAGAAATTTCTTTCATTCCATTTTGTGAGGTTTCAGAATTTCCTAAAAAATGATCGCCTAGGGACTGATTTTTAAAAGTGAGATAAACTGCTTCATGATCGTGCTGATTTAGATAGCGGACGAATGCTTTGCTGAGAGTTGTTTTACCCACTCCACCTTTGCCTGTAAAAATATAGAGGCGACGGGGAGTGGAGTTCATCAGAAGAGGTACATTCCGGTAAGAAGAAGTTTAGTGTAGTATCCTTTCAGATCTGCACCCTTGTCTTGATTCATATTAAACGGCCAATGAAGTTGCGCCATCACACCTACAACGAAATGTTCATTGAGGCGAAGATCAGCACCTGCACCGAAATTTAAGCCGAAAGTAATTTTTGATTCAGTCCATTTATAAGTTGTATCTACGCGGCGGTAAGACTGGGGAGCGTAGAATCCAAGACCACCTAAAATATAAGGTGAGAAATTATCAAATTCTACCACGCGACCTTTAATAGAAGCCGAAAGTGCTCTCACTTTCATGCGTTCGCGGTTGTCTTTATGTTCTGAATTATGAGCACCAACTAAAAGATCAAATGAGTGACTGGCGGCATAGCTATAAAGAAGATCACCTGTGATTTTATCTTCACCGTGCTTACCATAATTTCCCATCAGGAAAGTCTGTCCAATACCAAGACCTAGGCCATGCTGATGAAGTTTTCTTTCAGAAGGAGCTGTTGGATGAGCAGGCTCATCTCCGGGAGCATCTTTCTCAACTTTGGCAGCTTCTTGTTTAGGAGAAGCTTTTTCTTCCACTAATTCTTTCTTAGTGTCGGGAGGTTTTAGTTTGGGGGAGAAAGGCTTATTGGCCTGGGCAAGAGAAAGAGAAGGGCTTAAAAAACTAATGGCCGCAAAAGCGGCCATTAGCATGACAGAATTTTTTTTACTCATGAACCTAGATTAGTTCAAAGTCGTAGAATTTTCCATAGAAGAATTAAGACCAGCAACAAAAGCTGGCTTGAAATCTTCAGTATGAGCAACAGCAGCTACAGCTGGCATATCGAAAGTAAGGTTTAACTTGCTTTCAAGAGCACCGATGTAACCAGTAAGAGTTCCTTCTTCAGAGCGGATTACGCGCTTAAGAAGTTCAGTGTTGCCTGGCTTAAGAGACTTACGCTCTTGA
>CAMDDI010000065.1 GCA_945890905.1 Bacteriovorax stolpii | reverse complement strand
GGGTTACAAGTTTTGAAATTGCTCTTAAATTTGATCCTGATTCTGGCCTTTGCCTATTCTTGTAATTCTGTTGATAACAACGGGATCAAAGGTCTAACTGCGGATGAGATTACCTATCTCCGCGAGAAGGCCCGCCTTCAGTGTATTTCGGATTCAACTTCAAATTTTAGGTCATATAGAGATCAGTCCGACGATCAGTACAATGGCTCTTCATCTAACAAATTTTATCGAAATAAGAGTTGGATTTACACGCTTAAAGAAGGCTCAAATACCACGGCATCAATAACTTCTAACATATCAGTTTGGAAGGTTGATGCGGTTGCCGTTTATTTTGTGATCCGAACAACCTACTTGGCCACAAACTCTGTAATGTTTTTAAAAATAACATCTGCTACAAATGATGAAATGATTAATGATCTTCAGACTAAAAAATGTAGTGAGACGCTTGCTAGCACCACCAAAGTCACCAATAGTTCATCAACTGTTTATGTTCATGACGTTCTAACTGATAGTTCGAGTAAGATAACAACCTACTATACTCACCCGTATAATCTTTTGGCATATTTTGGAACTTTTATGTTCACTAAAAGCTCACAACCTCTCGACACTACTGGACACCCTTCTGGTTCAGCAACAAGTTACACAGGGACTCTTGAGTCAGATGGGGATGCAGTTTTGCTTGCGACTTATAATTTGTATACTTCACCCAAATATTGCACGATCCCTTTTACGGCGGGAGCACCTAATATTTATTCGCTCCCATATCCAGATCTACAGGCTTTAGCAGCATCGGCCAACTGTACGAGTACCTCAGGAGTAGGTCCAGCAGACTGGCCTAATCCTGGAAGTGAGCTCTAACTAGTCTTCGTTAACAATATCTTCTCTGAATATTTTAAGCAGAACAAATGTGCGTCCAATTTTCACAGCTTCTTTGAGAAGTTTGCGGACATCTTTCCAGGTGCTGTAAGTGTTGGAGACAGAATCAAAATAGAACTGGGTTTTAGATCCGTGCATGAAGTGGGACATGATGATCTTGACCCGCATGATGTGATAGTCGCTTGAGATGATGAGCATTTTATCCACTTGGGGATTGACCTTTAAAAATTCCACGGTTTCGCGGACATTCTCAAAAGTATTCTTAGAAACGTAATCCAGATCAACCTGCATTCCGGCCGCCTTCATGGCCTCAGAAGTGGTGGGATCTGTTTGCTGTTCAACGAGAGTTTGAAATGAATTGGCAGCGAATACGCCGGAGATAAAGAGCTTAGAAGAGGGATTTTTCTTTAAGAGATCAAGAGCGTAGGCGATGCGACCTTTGTCTCCAGTGAATACGGCAATGGCATCGGGAGATTTTTGATAGAAGGCTCCGGCCGCACGTCCTTTCTGCATCTTTGCGTAGATGGGAATGTAGACGATAAAGGAGATCATAAATGCCGTACTAAGGGCCAAAATGAATGCACCACTTATCAGTAAGCGGCGCAGGCGGGTGGTCTTTGATTCAAAAACGTATTTTCTTCCAAACATATTATTTTGCTGCAATGACCTCTATTTCAACGACTCCACCTTTAGGCAATGCTGCAACTTGAATAGTTGAGCGAGCAGGGTAAGGAGCTTGAAAGAATTTTGTATAAGCTTCGTTAACTTTGCCGAATTGAGCAAGGTCAGTGAGGAAGACGGTGGTCTTAATTATGTTTGCACGAGTGAGGTCTTGAGATTGAAGAAGACCGTCGATGTTTTTCATCACGTTTTCAAGTTGACCGTCAAAAGTAGGGGCCATCTCACCAGTTTTAGCATCTAGGCCAATTTGACCTGAAAAGTAGAAGACGCCATTGTGGAAGACACCTTGCGAGTATGTTCCTACAGCTGCTGGGGCCTTATCAGTTGCGATAATTTTTTTCTCGAAAGACATATGGGTCTCCTAGTGTTTGTGCGCTAGACGGTAAGCTTTGATCTCTTGAGAGATCAGAGCGGTGATATGACTCATGTTCACGATTTCATCCACGGTAGAAGTACGCTGAACAATGTTGATAGCGTATTTAAGCGGAAGAAGAATCGGACCAATGGGAGTAGCACCTCCAAGTTGAGCCAATAATTTGTAACTGATATTGGCTGAACCTAGGTCAGGAAAAATAAGAACGTCAGCAGCTTTATCGAGAGTGCAGAAATCAAAGAGGTTTCTCATGATGTCTGCGTTGGTTGCAACGTCGGCCTGCATTTCACCATCAGCGATAAGATTGGCGTCTTTTGATTTTGCAATTTTAACGGCCTCTGCCATCTTCGCTGCTTGTGGATCGCGGTTTGATCCGAAGTTTGAGTAAGAGAGGAAGGCCACTCTTGGTTCTTGCTTCATCACGTTTCGATACATTTGAGCTGCAGAGATTGCGATATCGGCCAGATCATTGGCATCTGGATTCATTTGCACAGTACAGTCAGCGAGGAAAATTACTCGTGATTTAAATACGAGCATCATAATCCCTGCGACTTTAGAGCGACCCGGAGTATGGGTACCGATGACTTTCATAATCGGACGAATACATTCTGGATAGTTTTGAGTTGCCCCAGTAATCATCCCATCAGCATGACCAGCTTTCACCATCATGGAACCAAAGTAGTTTCCACGCTTGATGATATCTTTAGCAAAGCTGTAAGAGACTCCTTTGCGCTGGCGTTGAGTGAAATAATCCCGCACAAATCCTTCGTATTCCGGAGAATCATCAGGAGTGATGATATCAAGATCTTTTAAACTTGATACTCCCAGCTCATCCATTTTTCTATGAATGGTTTTTTTGTTACCTAATAGAATTGGATGAATAAGACCTTCATCACGAAGAATAGAAACTGCTTTAAGAATGCGGGCGTTAGTTCCTTCAGGAAATACAATCCTTGGTTTATCCGCACCTGGAAGGCGAGAGCGGATATTTCTCATGATAGATCCGGTCTGACCAAGTCTCTCTTGAAGTGACTGAGCGTAAGCGATCATATCTGGAATTTGAATTCGGGCAACACCAGAATCCATGGCTGCTTTGGCCACAGCAGGGGCCACACGCGTGAGTACACGTTTATCAAATGGTTTTGGAATTAAATACGTTCTTCCAAATTGAAAGCTTTCATTCCCGTAGGCGCGTTTCACATCATCAGGCACTTCTTCTTTTGCGAGAGCAGCTAAGGCCATGGCCGCAGCTTTTTTCATTTGTTCGTTAATCTTGCGAGCACGTACATCAAGTGCTCCTCGGAAAATAAAAGGGAAACCGAGAACATTATTAACTTGGTTAGGATAATCAGAGCGACCTGTGGCCATGATAGCATCATCACGCACTTCGCCCACTTCTTCTGGAGTAATTTCTGGATCAGGATTGGCCATGGCGAAGATGATAGGATTCTTTGCCATAGACTTAACCATGTCTTTAGAAACAAGTCCTTTAGCCGAACAGCCAATGAAGCAATCTGCATCTTTCATAGCATCTGCGAGAGTGCGGGCCTTAGTATCGTTAGCAAAAACATCTTTGTATTTATTCATTCCTTCAGTACGACCTTTGTAGATCACACCTTTGGAATCAGCCATGAGTACGTTTTCTTTTTTTACACCCAGCTCTAAAAAGAAGAGGGCCGTGGCAATAGCAGCGGCACCTGCACCCGAAACCACAACTTTAGTTTTAGCAAGATCTCGTCCTGTGATTTCACAAGCGTTGATGAAAGCTGCACCACCGATAATGGCGGTACCGTGTTGGTCATCATGGAATACGGGAATGTCCATGATCTCTTGAAGCTGCTTTTCAATTTCAAAACACTCAGGGGCTTTAATATCTTCTAAGTTAATACCACCGAAAGTTGGCTCAAGAGCTTTCACTGTACGAACAACTTCTTCCACCGTTCTGGAGTTAATCTCAATATCAAAAACATCAATGTCAGCGAAGCGTTTAAAAAGAACACCTTTACCCTCCATCACTGGTTTACCAGCGAGAGGACCGATGTCACCAAGACCCAGAACTGCTGTTCCATTTGAAAGAACCGCAACGAGATTTCCTTTTGAAGTATATTTGTATACGTCATCAGGATTTTTTGCGATTTCAAGACAAGGAGCTGCTACACCTGGAGAATAGGCCAAACTTAAATCCCGCGCAGTTAAACATGGTTTAGTGGCCGTGATTTCAATTTTACCCGGTCGACCTTGAGAATGGTAATCAAGAGCAAGACGATATCTTTCTTCAGCTGAAGTTGTTTCTTGAGGTGTTGGAGGTGTACTCAAAAGGCTATCCTTTGTTACTTAAAATGCAGAAATTTTATCATCCGAAGATAGCAGTTTTATGAAGAAAAGACACGTTGAATGCAGAGAGACAAATGAGACAATTAAGCTTTTTTCTTTACCAAATTTGGCAGCAGAATAACTGTTGTCAAAAGTAGTCCGATATAAAACTCATCTATCGCGGAGAAATGGTAGAGATGATTGAGAATTTTCCATGACACAATGCCAAGGCATCCTAATGATACGGCCCAACAAAAACTTTGTTCGGTAATCCTACCAGGAAACATCTGGCCCATGAGCATGGGAAAAAGCAAACAAGCTGCAGAAAAACTTCCGAGAGTTTTCCAAACTTCAATAACATTTCCATCAAATTGCATTCCTAAAATCACGGAAATGATGGCCACAAAAATCAGAGCAATATGATGATGCCAAATTTTAAAGCGATCTTTGAGTTTGAAAAAATCATAACTCACACAGGTTGCGGCATTGAAGAGATATGAATCTAAGGTCGATAAAATAATAGCGAGTATTCCAGCTAAGATTAAACCTCGCACACCATGAGGGACGAGTTGAATTGAGAACTGAAGATAGGCATTTTGTGGATCTGCCTCCGGCATTGCTGCTCGGGCGTAGAGCGCGCCCAGCGTGGTACAGCAATCAAAGAGAAACCAGATCACAGTTGAAATAAGAATTCCTCTTCTGGCAGTTTTCTCACTGTCAGCAGCTAAACAGCGCTGATAAAAATTGGGATCAACTAAAGTTGAGAGTGCAATAAATCCCCAAACTAAAATCGCAGAAAGTTTTTCTCCGCCACTCCAGTCCATATGAGAAGCCGGAAGTTTATCAATAAGAGTGAGAGGAGAGCCCATTTTCGCCCAAGCAAAGACGACCACCAGAACGACTGCTAAAATCATAAAGAAAAATTGCACCACATCTGAGAAGACAACAGCTCGAAATCCGCCCCAGAGAGACCATAAAGTCACAAGCAATACACCCAAAGACGTATTCATCAGAAGTGTGCCACCAAACATCGCCTGAAGAAAGAGTCCTAAGCTGATGGTATAGGCAAGGGGAAGTAGATTTAAAAAATTAAGACTTGCAGTCAACCTTTCGGCTTTTGGACCAAAAAGCTTCCCTGACAATTCTGGAATCGTCATCACATCAAACTGGCGGATTCTTTTGACTAAGAAAAAGGCAAATAAGATGTAACTCACGTACCAAAAAATTCCTTGAGTCAAAAGATTGTAAATCCCTTTTTCAAAAGTCAGAGCTGTTACCCCAAATATTCCTCCGTACCAAGTGGCCACCAAAGTTGCTACAAAAATAGGAAGAGTGAGCTTTCGGCCCATCAAAAGTAACTCTAGAGTACTAAGTTGCTCTTCTTTTGTGAGTTTGTTTTTAAGTGTTTGGCCATAGATCACACTGGCCAAGGTTGCGGCCAAAACAGCGAAGAAAATCCCCCAGTCGGTGAAATCGAGATATTGAATTAAATGCGAGTGAGAAACCATAGCGAGATTATAGGTTTTGGTTTATTCTTTTGCTATGAAATATGTATTGATCTTTGTGGCCGTCATAGTCCTTGTGAGAATTGATGTGGTCGTTAACTTGCTTGAAAAAGCCTATGATGAAATTCCCCGGAAGATTGAGGTCGTTGATAGTCGTGATATTAAATCTGACCGCGAGGTTATTCCTTTTTCTGAAGATGAGAGCTTAAAGCAAGATCCAAAAAACCGCATTCTAAGTTTACTTGAATCTTTCAAACTTTCTCCGTATAGCGAAATACGCCTTAAAATTATGGAAGAGCTTAAGACCCATCCTTCTGCGTTCGGAAAAACTCTGGATAAAACTCTTGAATCTCACCTGTTGGGATGGAGAGATGCTTTGAGTCGCGCAGACACTGAAACACTTCTCTTCTTGGTAGACCTTCACGGCTTTTTTCAAGGTGAGAATTTGGACTTGGTGAAGCGAGTTTTCTCTTTTGAGTTAGATTTTAATTTGGCTTCATTCCTTAAGTATTACTCTCAAACTACAGACACCATGTGTAACC
Organism: Bacteriovorax stolpii; assembly: GCA_945890905.1. Classification (GTDB taxonomy): domain Bacteria; phylum Bdellovibrionota; class Bacteriovoracia; order Bacteriovoracales; family Bacteriovoracaceae; genus Peredibacter. The sequence continues at coordinate 8,123 of CAMDDI010000065.1, read as the reverse complement.
CTGTTCTGTTATTTGGGGATAATCTTCCTGCAGAAGAGAAAGTTAATGAATACTATGAGCGTGATTCGGCACTCACGGCCTATTTATTGTCCGAAAAGCTTGAGCCCGCTCAGAAAACTTTGGCCACTACATGTCAGTTAGTCTTAAAGTCAGAACTCGCAAAGCTTAATCCTGAGCCAAATCCCGCTTCAGGCCCTGAAGTTATTAATGAAGATCTTCCGATCACTCCCTCAACAGGTACTCCATGATTCAAGTTGTAAATATTGGTAAAAGTTTTGGACTGCAAGTCTTGTTTGAAAATATCACTGTAACTCTCGGTAGAGGGGAGCGAGTGGGTTTAGTTGGACGAAATGGTTCAGGAAAATCTACTCTCTTTAAAATTCTTCTTGGTGAAGAGCATTCTGATACGGGTGAAGTGATTTATCCCAAGAATTACACCATCGGAACTCTTAAGCAGCATTTGCATTTTACAGAAAGCAATATTATCGATGAGTGTTCTCAGGCCCTCAAAGGCGAAGACGCAGAGTATGGCCAATATAAAGTAGAGAAAATGCTTCTGGGTCTGGGGTTTAAAATGAGTGATTTTACTCGTCCACCCAGTGACTTCTCCGGAGGATATCAGATTCGGTTAAATCTTGCGAAAGTACTATTAGCAGAACCCGACTGCTTACTTTTAGATGAGCCTACCAACTATCTTGATATCGTATCCATGCGATGGCTCACAAAGTTTTTGCGTGAATTCCGCGGCGAGATGATTCTTATTACCCATGATCGCGGATTTATGGATGACGTGACCACACATACCATGGGTCTATGGCGCCAGAAACTTGTAAAGATTAAAGGGAACTCTAATAAATATTTTGAACAAATTCTTTTAGAAGAAGATATTTACGAAAAAACCCGTCAGAACTCAGAGAAAAAGCGCAAAGAGTTGGAAGAGTTTGTGGCCCGTTTTAAGGCCAAGGCAAGTAAAGCAGCTCAGGCCCAGTCGCGAATGAAACTTCTGGAGAAAATGCCCGAGATCGAAGCTCTCAGCATGATGAGTAATCTTGAATTTGAATTTAATCACAAAGAATGTCCAGGAAAAGTTCTCTTAGAAGTTAAAGACGCATCTTTTGGCTACACCACTGATCCTCTCTTTAAGAATATGAATTTTACCATTCTTAAGGGTGATAAAGTTGGGATCATTGGGAAGAACGGAAAAGGAAAATCCACACTCCTCAATCTCATTGCTGGTGAAATTCAAACTCAGACAGGTTCTCTTAATGGAAACGTAAATCTACTCATAGGTCACTTTGGTCAGACTAACATTAACCGCTTGAGCATGGAGATGACTGTTGAAGAAGAAATTGCTTCAGTGGATTCTTCTGTTGGCATTCAGAGAGTGAGAAGCATTTGTGGAACCATGATGTTTACCGGGGATCTTGCCAAGAAAAAAATTAAGGTTCTCTCAGGAGGAGAGCGCGCCCGCGTACTCCTGGGAAAATTATTGGCCAAGCCCTGTAATCTTTTGCTTCTGGATGAGCCTACTAACCATTTGGATCAAGAGTCTGTTGAATCTCTTACCATGGAGCTTCAAAGTTATCCTGGAGCGGTAGTTATCGTCACCCACTCTGAGTCTATGCTCCGTGAGGCCACAACAAGTTTAATTGCCTTTCATCACGGTAAAGTAGAATACCTGCGCGAGAGCTATGATGATTTTTTAATGAAAATTGGATGGGAAGATGAGGAGGAGGAAGATTCTGGTACTGCTCCAGTTGTGGATAAACTCTCTCGCAATGATATGAAACGATTGCGTTCTGAGGCCATTATTGAGAGATCTCGGGAAATTTCTCCATTGAAGAAAAAAATGGAGATGCTCGAAAAAGAAATTATGAAGTTTGAAGAAGAGCAGGAAAGATTGGAAAAAGATTTAATTGAACTCTCTAGCAGTGGTGATTCGAAAAAAATTCAGGATAATTCTTTGAGACTGGGCCAGGTTAAAAAGAGAGTGGATAATGCTTTCGCTGAGCTTACAGATGTGACCATCAAGCACGACGAGATTTTCCAGCGCTATGAGGAAAAGCTCAAAGCGTGGGAATAAAAACTCCTAGCAATTCTTGTTTCCCTACCTATCGTCATGATGGCAAAAATACTTGAGTGAAAAGATTTTATCAGCGTTTAACACCAAGAATTTGCTTGAAATGGAGTGAGGATTTGGCCAGCTCTTCCACATAAATTTGGATATCACTTTGCTGATTCTGAGGCAGATTGTGGAAAGGAATAATGTGTTCATCAGGCACATACCGGAAGGTAAAATTTATTCTGCGAGTTTGAAAACCTTCAATCTTAGGACCTATGAGTTCTTTCTTTTTATCTTCTACTCTTTGAACCCGGTGAAAGACTTTGCTCTTCCATTTTTCTCCACCAAAAATTTGAAGGGATGAATCCTCAAGCCACTGGGTGAATACGATGTTGTCTTCGCCCATTGATGATTTACCGTTTACGAACTGAAAAAATGCTCGCTCCCCAAGAGATACTGAACCCACAGGTCCTGGTTCAAAATCCTTATGTTCCCCCACACGTGCGCGATCCACCCATTTTCCATCTTCAAATTTATTGCCGTAGAAATTTACCAAACATGTATTGAGTTGCCATTTCTCGGGAAAATAACTTTTCGGAAATCTTTTTTTAGCTATGAACTCAATCCGATCAACCATCTTCTGAAGAAAAACTGGATAGTTCTCTGCCTTCACACAGCGGTTATGGGTTCCTTTGGGTGGATGATAATAATCCAAGCAGGCAAATTGCCAATTCCCAAGCCAGTACACGGGTCTTAGCAATTGCCTCTGTTCATCGTTTTCTGGAGGAGGGTTATGCTCAGAAAAGCGCATTTCCCAAAGGGGTTTTAAGGTCTCAAGCCACGCCAAAACCACTGCCCGCTCTTTGCGGTCAATAAAGGGAAACTGGTAGTGAATACCAGCGGGAAGAGTGGGGTTTGGCGCCATAAGGGAGAGTTTACTTTTAAAACGTCCTTTTCCTCAATGAGTTTGGTCAAAACACTGTAAAAAGGTACCAGTTCCCTTGTGCCAAATTGGGGATCAGAGTAAAAAGTCTCCTATGAAACTTATGCTAGCGACCGAGGAAGATGTCTTCCAAATTTCGCAACTCTATTTTGATGTCTACCAGGGCATGTATCCTGATCCGCTAATGAAGGACTTTAACCTCATCCGCAATTTCATTAAGTCGGAAGCTGGATTCTGGTTCATCACAAAAAATGATGCCGGTGTTGTGGTAGCCTCTGTTTTGGCGGCCTATGATCAAGATAACTTAATCGCAAAAGCCTTTGGCGCAGTGGTGAGAAATGATCAACGTGGTCAAGGTGTCATGGAAGAACTGCTCTCCTTTGGAATTAATTTTCTCAGAGAGAAAACAGTTGGTATTGATGTTATTTATTCAACCACCCGGACCGTCAATGAAGCGGCCCAGACTCTTACTGAAAAATTAGGCTTTAAGAAAATCGGTATCCTTCCTAACGCGCACCGGACAGATGATTATGAAACTCACTGTCTGGCCGCGATTGTATATCCATCTGCTTTAGAAAAAAGAAAAACCAATTATCAAATCCATCATGAAATCGAGTCTCTCTACAAAGTTGTGGCACAAGAAGTGGGACTTGAACCACTGGTATCAATTGAGCCAGATAAGCCCAGCAAAATTTTGCAGTCTCCAGGCGATTTAGAAGTTGTGAAATCTCCTAAGTTTGTATCTTATCGTTATTCGCATTTGAAAGCCGAAAAACTTTTAGAATTTGAATTCTTTCCATTTCACTTACCAAATCTGGCTATCATTTCTCCGGATCAAAGCATTGAACTTTTCTGTCACCTCTCACCAGTGGATGGCTACTGTGTGATCGTAGGTGGAAAAATGCCGAATAATTTAAATTTCACTGAACTTTTTTTAAATGCCAATAAACTTCTAAGAGACGCTGGGGCACGCTATATTGAAGCCATCGTCCGTGCAGATAGACCCAAAATCTTAGAGAGTGTTCTGCGTGCGAAGTTTATTCCCTGTGGCTTCTTCCCGGCTTTTCAACTCATCAATGGGAAACGTCATGACTTTTTAGTCTTTAGCCGCTCATTTGAAATTTTTGATTTTCAAAACGTGCGCCTCAAAGGTTTAAACCAAGTTTATCTGGAAGAGTACTTTGAAGCGTGGAAGCGCATGTCTCTTAATCCCAAACTCTTGCAGCTATGAAGACGGCCACTGATAACCTTCTCAATTCAAATCCTTTTGATTTTTCATCCTCAGCAAAAAAATTATTTGTGGAGAGTTTTAGAGAAAATGCTCTCCATCATTATAAAAGCCATGAGTTTACCCGCAAGCTATGGGATCATTTAAAATTTCATCCGCAACTCATTAAAACTGAAAGCGATTTGGAGAAAGTTCCTGGTACCATGGTTCATCTTTTTAAAGAGCATGAATTCTGCTCAGTCTCTAAAGAAGATTTGGCCCTAATCCTCACTAGTTCTGGTACTGGCGGACAAAAGTCTCATCAGTTCTTGGATGCCTTAAGCTTAGAGAATGTAAAAAAACTCGCCTTAAATATTCACCGCGCCTTAGGCATGTCCAGTGACAAAGAATATAACTACCTCTGCTTTACCTATGATCCAAAAATTGCCAACGATTTAGGCACAGCCTTCACTGATGAACTTCTCACAAACTTTACTGGTAAGAAGGAAGTCTATTACGCCATTCAATGGAATGAAGAGAAACAAGAATTTTCTCTGAATGAAGAAGGTGTCATAGAAACCTTAAGGAAATTCGCTGCTTCAAATACTCCTACCCGCATTCTTGGTTTTCCCGCATTTCTCTATGAGATGATTGAGAAATATGATCTCCAATTAAACCTGGGGCCAGAGTCTTGGTTGCAAACTGGTGGTGGATGGAAAGGTAAGGCCGATAAAGAAATTCCGAAGCAAGAATTTCGCAAATTCATTCAGGCCCGCTTAGGCATTCCCGAATCTCATCAAAGAGATCTCTTCGGCATGGTGGAGCATGGAATTCCCTATGTGGATTGCGAGCAAGGTAATCTTCATATCCCTAACTACGCCCGGGTATATGTCCGCTCGCCTTATGACCTCTCGCTTTTGAAAAAAGGCGAGACAGGTCTTATTCATTTTTTATGCTCGTATAACTTTAGCTATCCAGCTCCGAGCCTTCTCACTACTGATTACGGGCGCCTTGAATCCTGCAGCTGCTCTCTTGGTGGAGATGTTCTTGTATTAACAGGACGAGCGGGAGTTACAAAGCATAAGGGATGCGCTTTAACTGCTTTAAGTCTTTTGAGGAATTGATATGTACTGGTTTGGAGAAATAAAACATAATGAAGACAAGACTTGGCTGGAAGATTCGGCCTGGGAATCATTGTCTTTAAAAAAGCGAGCTCTCGCTCAGACTAGTCTTGAAGATATTATTTCTGTACTCGATAGTTTTTCGAAAATTTGGACAGCCTCATCTCCATTCTATTCAGAAGTTTTAGAAAAACTTCAAAAAGACTCGGGCTTTACTCTCGAAGAGACCGCCAGCACACTGGCCCTTCTTCCGGGAATTCTTGGCCGGGAATCTCTTGAGCGCCGAGTTCGGGCCGAGTTTCAGCTTCCTCAAGTTTTAGATGGATTTGTTAAGCTCTCCGGTGGGGATGCCCAAGTGAAAGCTAGTCCCCTAGGGATTTTACTTCACGTCACTGCGGGAAATGTTTTTTTAAGTAGTATTGATTCTCTCATCATGGGTTTGATCACAAAAAATATTTCTATTCTTAAAGTGAGTTCACAAAATACTTTTTTTCCTGAGTTCTTTGCCCAGAAGCTCAAGGAACATGATTCAAGAAAAATCCTCTCTGATAAGTTTGCTATCCTTCACTGGCGTGGTGGGGACCACGAAGTTGAGAGGGTAGTTAAAAATAAAGTGAATGCCATCATTGCCTGGGGTGGTGAAGAGATGATTGAGTCTTACCGTTCAAGTTTGGGCCCTCAGGTAAAGTTTCTTGATTTTGGACCAAAGATTTCTCTTCAAGTACTCACTTTAGAGGGTGTGAAAAATAAAGAGTGGAGTATGATCGCTCAAAAAATCTTTGATGATGTTTCTCCTTGGAATCAATCGGCTTGTGCGTCTCCACAGAATCTTTATGTGCAAAATGGAATTGATCAAGAAAAACTCTTGTTTGCACTTGATGAAACTTTTAAAGCGGCGATCAAACGAGCTCCCATCTCCACAGATGAGGCCACGGAAATTCTTAAAGAGAAATATCGCGCGCTCTACTCTTTTTTGATGGAAGGAGGAAAGCTAGCAGAGGGAAGTGATTACCTTTTACATGTGGAAAAAGATAAATTTATCAGACCTTCACCCCTTAACCGATCTTTGATCATCAAGACTTTTGATGATGTTGAAGATCTCTATATCCATCTTGAACCTTTCTCATATTATCTGCAGTCTTGTTCTTATCTTTGGAGTGGCCAAGAAAATGATGAGTACTTAAATGCTCTCTCCCTTTCAGGATTAAAGCGCTTCGCACCCTTAGGTACCATTACCTGGGGCATGGAAGGGGCCCCTCACGATGGAAGGTTAGTCTTGCGCGAGCTTGTCCATTTTATTGGAAACGAAAGAAGGGTCGTAAATTACGGGGAAGACTTTCCTGTTTTAAGTGATTCCCAAAAGCTAAAAGAATTTTTTGAAACTTCCACTCATCCTGAAGGATATATTTTCTCATCTGGTGGAACGACTGGAGAGCCAAAGTTTGTGCATTTTAGTTACCAAGAGTTTGATTACGTTACTGACATGCTTGCCCTGAATTTGAAGGCCCAAGGAATTACTCGAGGAATGACGGTGGCCAATCTATTTGTGGCCGGAAATCTTTGGTCATCATTTATGGCGGTAGATAAAGCCTTGGAAAAAATTGGTGCCATTCAGCTTCCTATTGGTGGACTCTGTCAGGTAGAAAATATTGGAATGTATCTCAAAAAATTCAAACCCCAAGTAGTGATGGGAATTCCATCCCTCTTAGTATCATATGCTGAACACTTTGCTCAATTGGGTGAGAAAATTCACATCTCTAAAGTCTTTTACGCCGGAGAAGCTCTATCTGAAGTTCGCCGGGAATATTTAAAAGATGTTTGGGGCACAGAGAGCTTTGGATCAGCGGGATATGCTTCAGTGGATGCAGGTGTCATTGGTTATCAGTGCGATCACTGTGGCCCCGGAGAGCATCACCTCTTTAGTAATCTTATTCAACTCGATATCATCGATGATGAAGCAGTTGTGACTTCGCTTTACCGGGACTCCATGCCAGTTGTTCATTATAAAACCGGGGACAAGGCTGAGTGGATTGCCAATTGCGATTGTGGAAGAACTGACCGCCGCTTTAAACTTTTGGGACGAATTGATAATGTTGTTCAAATTTGGTCATGCCGCTTAAATTTAGATGATGTGGAAAAAACCTTTCAGGAATTGCAGAGTGATGTGAAGACTTATCAGTTGATGATCACTGAATCTCGGGAGGCCAATCTCACCCGGGAAAAGCTCAATCTGAAATATGAGTCACCTTCGGTCCTTGATCACGATGAACTCACTGAACTACTTTATCATAACTCGCGTGATGTTAAGGATACACTGACACTCGATAATTTTAGAAAGGATCTTGAAATTGAACACGTGGGGCCTGGTGAAATTATCCGAAATCCTCGTACTGGAAAAATTAGTTTGGTAAAAGATTTGCGTCGGTAAAATTCTTATCCCAGATATCTAGAGTGCTGTTGGTAGAGGGCTCTTATCCCAGAGAATTTGAAATTTAGTTTTGAGCTCTTCATTTTTTTGATCTTCACACAAATATTCACTGGCCCTCTTTTCTTGAAGCGAGGCATCGGCATAGCAAGATTCAGGAGAAGCTTTCTTAATATTATTGTGAGCATTAAAGGCCAAGCATCCGTAGGGTTTTACTTCCCGAGGCAGAGGACAACCCAATTCCTGTTTACTAAAAAAGGGACAGGTATACGTTTTGCGCACAAATGAGCGTTTTCCATTTCCAGAAAAATGATCCAGTCGATATTGTTTAGTCGTCTCAGTTAGTTTTTCTTTAAGCTCTTGAG
>CAMDDI010000064.1 GCA_945890905.1 Bacteriovorax stolpii | reverse complement strand
TGAATCACATCTTGCTGGTCACGGTTAATCTTGAGGACGTCTTTATAGGTTTCAATGGCCTTATCAACAAATCCACCCTTATCAAAATCAAGAGCGAGTTCTTTTAAGGCCTGAAGTCTAGTGGACTCAGAAATACTCTCCCGGGCAATCAGTGAGCGATGTATTGAAATTGCTTTTTCAATTTCACCATTGGAGCGAAAGAGGCCGCCAAGGGCAAAATAGGTATCAATTGTTTCACGGTTGAGATCCACCGCATTTAGGAACTCTTTAATCGCCAGATCTTTATTCCCTTCAATGAGGTACTGAGTGGCATTTAAGAAAATGCGGGATTGAGCTTCAAAGATAGAATTACGATATTTTTTAGAGAGCTTTACCGCCTTATCTCTCTCGATCACATAGTGATAAATCAGAACCAAGGTAATCACTACCGCCACTACCATGAGTGCGTGATCCTTACCCCAATTTAAGAGAACCGTATAATCCACTAAAAGCTCCTACGGCTGATAAAGAAAAGCAGGAGAACTTTTGGTTGAAACTTTATCTTTCAAAGAAGTCATGGTGTCTTCGGTTTCCTGAAGGAAGTCAGAGAAAGAAAATTTTCTACGCGGCTCTTTAATATAACGAAGGCCGAATTTACCTTTGAATTTAAGTTCTTTATGGATGGCACGCCCTGCTTGCCAAAGACTTGCGACTTCATCCACTAATCCGAGTTCTTTGGCTTCATAACCGTGAAAGATTTGTCCTTGGGCCAATTCTGTAATGTCTTTTTTTAAACGCTTTCCACGAACTGCAACAATATCGTTCATAAATTGTTTATGGGTGCCAGCGAGAAGTTCAGTTAAAAAAGCGCGCTCTTCATCCGTCATGGAACGACCAGGATTCCCAATATCTTTGTAGCGACCAGCTTTGATTGTCTCTTGTTTGTACTTAGCAAATTTAAAGAGCTCTGAGAGATCGGCCATTTGCATGATCACACCAATGGAACCAGTAAGACTTCCCGCGTTGGCATAAATTCTGCGGGTAGCAGCGCCGATATAGTAACCACCACTGGCGGCGACAGATCCAAAACTTGCATAGATGGGCTTAATTTTATCAATGCGCTTAACTTCTTCATAAATTTCCTGAGTCGGGGCCACAGCTCCACCAGGAGAATCAATACGAAGAATAATGGCCTTGATGTCTTTTTCTTCTTCAGCGGATAAAAGCATTTCCACGATTTTGCGTGATTCTTTGATTTCTCCATCAAGAGTGATCACAGCAATAGGTGAATTCTTAGCAGCGTTTAAAAGATCAGAGCCCATGGAGCTGGTCTCTTTTAATTGTGACACTGTGTAAAAAGCAAAAAGAATAAAAATAAAAAACAAGACAGTAACGAGAATAAAAATCCCGACTATCCCTTTCGATCGTTCACGGCTCAAGAGGAACTCCTTCCCTAAGTTTCCAGAGCCTTAAGTATAATCAAGATTGGGGAGAAATGGAAAGAAACTCAGTAGTGGAAGCCTAGATTAGCACATTCTTGCTCTCTGCGATTCACTTCAGTCATAAGAGGTCCAGATACACCTAGAAAAGCATCTTTTTTAAGTCGGGCATATTCCTGGCCATAGAGCTCGGAGATTCCAGCGTCCTCAATCACCACCATAGTCTCATCATTGATGTAATTGGCCGCTGCAGACCAGTTTTGAGAACCCATGATGGTGATACGGTTATCAACCACTGCAAATTTATGATGAAGCACATCGCCTGAGGCAAGGCGCCCCATTCCCGCTTCTCTAACTGGCTTTGCCCATGGACGATTATCGGCTTCAAATTTACAAGTGTTACCCAGCATTCTGATACCTAGCATATCCAGAACTTCTGAGTATTCTCGGTATGCAAATTTTGGTTCTACTACTGCTCCCACATCGGCCCCTGCTGCATGGCGAGCTTCCATCACGTTTCCGAGATTTTGATCTGAGAAAACAAAAAGAGCGGCCTTAATGGAACGAGTGGCCTTATTGAGATTTTTTGCAATCAGACCATTCACTGACTCTTCGTAAGTGATTCTTTGAGTCGTAGGTGAAAATTGAATACTAAGATTAACACCGCCAACTGAGATGGTCTGAGCTGCACGGTAGGTCTTATTTTGACCGAAGTTTCCACGTCTTCCGTTCCCCCACATCTGAGCAAATTCTTCTGTGAAGAGTTTGGCCACATTGGCAGATTGAACCACGACTAGAGAATTAGGATTTCCTCGAGAGCGCGGATTAAGCGTATCACCATGGACGCAACTCATAGTGAAGTTGGCAGAACTTATGAGAGTTGATTTCCCATCAACGATCACAAATTTATGATGCATAAGGCCCGAGCCTTTTGAAGCATCAAAAGTATCGTCGATTAAAGGGATTTGAGCAGTTTGAAGCATGTAAATTGCATCGCGAGCAAGAAGCTCTTGCTGACTGATGCGATTGTTACGATCTGCATCTACAAAAGCATAAAGTTCAGAGAGTTTAGAAGCATCATGTTCATTGGTATCTTGAGTGTCACGCTGAACCGTAACATTGAAATTATAATCGTGCTCAAGAATAACCCGGACATCTACGCCCATATTCTTTTTCAAAATCAAAGCTTGGGCAATTAAGGGCAAGCGAAGTTCTTGAACGGCCATATAGACTGATTTTTTTGCGGCCAAAATCTCAGCTAAAATCACTGCTTCTAAGTTGTCACCCTGACGAGTAATTCCTCGGTAAGGTTCTGTATATTGGGATTTTTGATTGTGATTAAAATAGGCCTTAACTCCGTTGGCGGAGTAGGCAGATGTTGAGGCAAGGATCGCTAAAATCAGAATAAGTTTCATCAAAGAGCCTTATGTATAAAGCGCACTAATACTTGAGTTAAACTCTCCTAATATATGCACTATATGTCACCCTCAAATTGTAAAACTTGCACATTCTTAACATAACTCACCGCATTAAGTGTCAAATATCTCGAACATTTTAGTTTCTTGAGGGAGCAGCCGAAGAGATATTACGCGCCCCGAAAAGAAGGGGTAATCAAGGATAGGTTTTTATGCTTAAAAATGTATGTCTAATTGTGGCCCTTACTTGGATGAGCTACGCCAACGCTAAGGCACCTGTGGTTCATGAAACCATGAGCGACTCTGAGAGCTTTAAAATTGATAAGCCTGTTGCAGAACAAGATGCTCAACGTTCAGTTGCCGGTGAGAGAATTAAAAAGAAGAAAGCCGGAGATGTTGATTCTTTTAAAGAAGAAACTAAGGGAGATTCTGATTCTGAAGTACGCTACTGGCGATACTCGGAATAATTTTCGGACCTGTATTCTTATCCCAAAGATTAATCTTATCAAATTCGCTCTTAAGCTGCCCACAGGCAGCTAGGATATCACTACCTTTCGTTGTCCGAATAGTGCAGGTAAATCCACGCTTAATCATCTGATCTAGGAACCACATGATCTTCTCTTCAGTGGGTCGGCGGTATTTAGATCCAGGATACTCATTGAATGGAATCAAGTTAATTTTAGATTCTTTAGAATTGAGCAATTTCCCTAGGGCCTCTACATCTTCAAGCGAATCATTGATGTCTGCTGCTAAGAGATACTCATAAGTAATCCGTCGATGTGCTTTAAGAGGGATTTTCTTGATAGCACCAAAGAGTCTCTCAAGATCATATACCTTATTAATCGGCATCATTTCTGTGCGGACATCATTTCTTGCCGAGTGAAGAGAAATAGCAATATTCACTGGAGGAAAATCGATAGCTAATTTTTCAATGGCCGGAACAAGTCCTGAAGTAGAAAGTGTAATTCTTCTTTGACCTAAATTCAGACCGCGCTCACTCATAAAAATGAGGGTGGCTTTTTTCATATTTTCGTAATTATGAAGTGGCTCACCTTGACCCATATATACGATGTTGGTGAGTTTTTCATCTTTGCCAGCCTTCTCAAAGAGCCAGTTTTGGATCGCCATATACTGGCCCACAACTTCACCTGGTTTTAAGTGACGTTTAAGACCCTGAGTCGCAGTATGACAAAAAGTGCACCCTACAGCGCATCCTACTTGGGATGACACACATAGAGTGAGTCTCTCCCGAGCCGGAATGGCCACGGTTTCAACCGTCTGCCCGTCGGCCATCTTGACTAAGAATTTACGGGTGCCGTCTTTAGAAGTTCCACTCCAGACAATTTTTAGAAATTCAAAATCATAGTTTTCCGTAAGAAATTCACGCGAGGCCTTAGAAACGTTGGTCCAATTTTCTGGATCTTTTACCCATTTTTTATAAACCCAATCAAAGATTTGAGTTGCCCCAAATGGAGAAAAACCTTTCTCACTGAGAAGGGCCTTGAGGTCATCAAAGGTTAGGTCAAAAAAAGATGGTTTCATGTTTCACCCATAAGTAGGTGATGGAAGGGGTTTTAGCAAGGAGAAATGGCCAAAAGGGAGAAGTTACACTGTCAGATTGTACCCTGAATTTAAGGACTTAAACGCACTCTAAGTAAAGAGCTTCCCAAAGAAACCCTTTTTCCGTGAATTGTTCTCATTCATCACGAGGTCTCCGAATTGAGAGAAGACATTCTTTAACGATGCCAGATCCCTGGCGCCATCCAAACCAATATTGTAATCCTGTACTGAAATCAGACGTACTTCAGGCGAATTTAATTCTTGAGCGACTCGCAAAGCAAATCCTTTCAGATCATCAAGACTTAAAAATGTCAGGCCAAAGTGATCAGCATCAGGAATTGTTTTAGACATTTCACGCATGAAACTATCTTCTAAAAATCCTTGCTCAGAAAAAAAATAAACCACTTTGTAGCGGGACGGTTTAAAATCCCCGTCCTGATTTTGAGATGATTGAAAATGATAAATTAGAGACAATGACATTTATGCTTCCTCGTAATGGCCGAAGTCCAGGGCAATTTTCCCAAAGGGAAGAAGCTCGATTTCGACTCCTTGGGAAGTTGTGCGTGCCTCAGCTCTTTGTGGATCAATCATTTTCATGAAAGCAAAATGCTTCTTAGTGTGAATAAGAACACGCTTCTTATAACTCGTGGGGTTGTACACATTGACCCGACGGACATCGATATAGTTGAGATCTGAAGCTGAAGTAGCTCGGATTCTCCATAAACTGAACACATCATTATCAGCAACAACTTCCGGTTGAGTTAGATTTAAATAAACAAAAAGATTTTCCCAGAATTTAGCACGCTCCCCGTGATCATCTAGGCGCTTGCCTTCAAAAGCAAAGAATCTTCCCTCACCCAGAGTGCATAGAGTAATGCTTGTAAGAAAATTTACGGATTGAATTTTTAAATTATTCTCAAGATAAAAAATCTGCAAGCGCTTCTCAAGATCAGGATGAAGCCCCGTTTTATCCAGCACAATTTGCTGACCCATCATAAAGAGCTTGAGCATTTGCCCAAAACGCGTGCGATCCATGGAAGATCCATGAAAGAATTTTACCTGATGCTGATGGCCTTCAATCCATTCAGTCGTAAAATTTAAACTAGGGTGCATATGATAGAGCCAGCGGTAGTGCTGATTTAAAAAAGGCAGCAGACCATTGGTTTGAAAATGCTGGCAGTTTTCATCTGTCACAATATCAATCAGACTATAAGGTCTCATGTCTTGGTTTAAGTCCCCAGAATTGATCTGATAGTGATAGCGCTCTTCAATTTCTGCGTTTCCAAAATGCTCGGTGAGAAATTTTGGCAGTAGTTGATTTTTTTCAAGCGGAGTTAGTAAAGAGCTCGAAAGCCATTGGGACTTAATGTAGACATCAAAGAGATCTTGAAAATAATGGAATTGAGTTTTCCCTTCGGTGAGTCCTCTTTCTAAAGTTTCTTTTGGACTTCCACCTAAAACTAAAACTTCTTGAACGCCAGACCAAAAAGAACCTAAACTGGATTCAGCAGCAGTCCGGAAAAGATCCTGAACTTCACTTAAAAAATTAGACTTAAATTTTTCTTCCTCGGCTGCACTTCCAAGTTCAACACCTTGAGGAAAATTGGATTTAAGATAGCGCGAGAATCCTTGTTCAAAAGCCAGGGAGCGATCATAAAGATATGAGCAGCGGTCATTCTCATGACGATAGTAAAATTTGAGTCCCCAACAAGGAGCCTTAATATGATGAGCAGTGAGAAATTGTCCTAATGAATTAAGAAACTGCACAAAAGATGAAAAAACTTTTGGCTCAAAATACGAATACATTTTATTCAACTTTGATTCTTGATCGAGAGCAACCACATGAGACCCCTCTGGAGAGATGCTCAGAGTTCGGGCACTGGAAATAGGAACTCCGCCATTTGGAAAAAAAGGTGCAGGAGTAAGAGGAAGAATCCATGAGAACTTTCGACCGTGCTGCGTCAATAGCTTACTGAGTCTTACTAGATCTCGTTCTGCTAGAAGATCTCCAAAGTCCCAGGTCGTGGCGTTCTCTGCGTGAAAGCCCCAGTAAATGGGGATAAAGATAATTTCACTCTGCGCAAATTCTAGAATGCGGCTCTCCCAGAGGGCAGCGGAGGTTTTCCAATAGAAAAACCACTGTTCGCCTGGTCGAGTCAGATCACTCTCAGATCGAGAATCGTTTAAATAACTCAATGACACTCCGAAATTTTAAAAGAGGCACATGGCCATTTTAGCGCGAACGCAACCCATAAGTGTATCAAAATATTACTCCCAAAAACCGATTTTTCCGCTACACTTTCTTCTAGAAAAAAGGACTTTATCATGTGGTTTTTCACTCCCGAAGAAAAAGAAATTCAAAATACTTGTCGCGACTTCGCTCAAAAAGAATTGGCCCCCTTAGCTGAAAAGCATGACAACGAAGAGTCTTTCAATTTGAAAGCATTCAAGCATATGGGTGACCTAGGTCTTCTAGGGATCACTGCGGATCCTGAATATGGCGGATCAGGAATGGGTGCTACAGCTGCAACTATTGTGATGGAAGAATTCGGCCGCGCCTGCGCTGGCTCTACACTCTCCTATCTTGCTCACACCATTTTATGTGTGAATAATTTAAATAATAATGGCTCTGCAGCTCAGAAAGAGAAATACCTTCCAAAGCTTATCTCAGGTGAGCATGTGGGCTGTATGGGAATGAGTGAACCGGAATATGGTTCGGACGCTGTAGGCATGCAGACCAAGGCAACTCTTGAAGGAGACCACTATTCCATCACCGGAAATAAAATGTGGATCACTAACGCTCAATATGCGGATGTGGTTTACCTCTACACTCGTACCGGACCCAAGAAAAAAGATCTCACGACCTTCATTGTAGAGAAAGGCACACCTGGATTTAGTGTTTCAAAAGAAATTCATAAAATGGGAATGCGCTCTTCTCCTACTGGTGAGCTATCTTTTCAAAAATGCCTTGTACCTATGGCCAACCGTATAGGGAAAGAAGGTGACTCTACTGTGCATATGATGAAGAACTTAGAGATGGAGAGAATAACTATTGCGGGAATCTCTCTAGGCATCGCAGAAGCCTGTGTTGCCCAATGTGTGAAATACGCTGGAGAAAGAAAGCAGTTCGGAAAAAACCTCGCTCACTACCAGATGATTCAAAAAATGATTGCGGAAATGTATTCTGAAACTGAAGCCATGAAACGCATGCTCTATACAGTTTGTTATGAATACGATCACGGCAACAGATCAAACACTTTGGCATCAGCAGTAAAACTACAACTTCCTAAGATGGCCACCAAGATTGCTCTTGATGCCATTCAACTTCATGGTGGCTACGGTTATTCCCGCGAGTTTCCGGTTGAGCGCATGATGAGAGATAATAAATTAAATGAAATCGGTGCAGGGACTAATGAAGTGATGATTATGATCATCGCTAAAAATCTCTTAAGCGATGCTCTGAGAAATTAATCATGAATGAACTCCAAAAAGAACTCACCACAAATTTGGCCAAGTTTTGTAAAGATTCTATCGAACCTCACATGGAGCATGATGATGAAGCTGGAAAATTTCGCCTGGATATTTTTCAAGGTTTAGGTGCTTATGGTGTGACCGGTATCACTCTCCCCACCGAATATGGTGGAGCGGGGTTGAGCTATTCTGATTACGTTTATGCGTTAGAAGAAATTGCAAAGACTTCAGTTCCTTATGCTGTCACAGTTTCTGTTTCGAGTATGGTTCAGACTATCATCAATGAATATGGCAATGATGCTCAAAAGAAAAAATATCTTCCTGCACTTACCAGTGGTCAAGAGATTGGAGCATTTGCTCTTTCTGAATCTCACGCCGGATCAGATGCAGCGGGATTAAAAACTACGGCAAAAAAAGTTGCTGGTGGATATCAGATCAATGGCACAAAGATGTGGATCACTTCAGGTGGCATTGCCAAAACATATATTGTGATGGCCCGCACAGGTGGAGAGGGCCCTAAGGGAGTATCAGCTTTTATCGTACGAGATGGTGATAAAGGGTTTAGCTTCGGTAAAGCTGAAAAGAAAATGGGTTGGAAGACTTCCCCTACTCGTGAGTTAGTTTTTGAAAATTGTTTTGTACCTGATGAGAATTTACTGTTGGGTGAAGGTAAAGGATTCAATGTGGCCATGGGTGGACTAGACCGTGGACGCGTGGCCATTGCGGCCATTGGTGTGGGATGTTCTCAAAGATGCCTAGATGAGTCTGTGAGGTATGCTCTTGAGCGCCAGCAATTTAACCAACCCATTTTTGACTTTCAAGGTCTTCAGTTCATGTTGTCAGATATGGCCACAGAAGTAGAAAGTTCCCGACTTTTGGTTCATGCTGCTGCTCAATCAATTGATGCTGGCACTCCAAATGCAAAACTCTGTTCCATGGCCAAACTTAAGTCCACAGATGGTGCGATGAGAGTTACAACTGATGCTGTTCAAGTTCTTGGAGGCGTGGGTTATACTTCCGAGTTTCCGGTTGAAAGGTTTATGAGAGACGCAAAAGTTTTACAAATAGTAGAGGGTACTAATCAAATTCAACGTGTGGTGATCGCTCGCCACCTAAAAAAAGAGTACGGTCATGCTTAATTGGAATATCAGATCTTCTCACAAAACTCTTTCACTTGAAAATTCATCAGAAGCAATCAAGCATTATCTTGATACGCTAACTTCCGATGACGTAGGTTTTTTTCGCTTGCCAGAAAATAAAGATCTCATCGCAGACACTGTTAAAGTGTACGAAGCCCTCAAACATAAAAAGTACTTTATTCATATTGGTATCGGCGGCAGTGCTCTAGGTCCAGATATGCTTTTGAAGGCCATGGGGATTCAGAGTGGCGTGGAATTTATTTTTTTAAACAATATTGATCCCGATGATATGCAAAGAAATCTTGATCGAGTGAATATTAAAGAAGCTTTGATTTATGTGGTTTCGAAATCTGGTACAACAGCAGAAACTGTTGCGGCCATGAGTATTGTCATAAATGAGCTCACCAAATGTGGAGTGACTCCTTCGGAATATAAAAACTATTTTGTTTTCTGTACGGATCCTGAGAAAGGAGATCTGCGTAAGTTGACTAAAGAATGGGGAGTTCACACTTTATCAGTTCCCTCAAATGTTGGTGGACGGTTTTCTGTTTTAACACCAGTTGGTCTTCTCCCGGCCTTATTTGCTGGGATCAATGCTCAAGATTTATTATCTGGGGCCCAGGAAATAAAAAAGCATTTGGCCGATCCTAAAATAGGCGAAGAGTTTTTCAAATTGGCAGCTTGGATTAAAGATCTTCATGATCAAGGCGTACATCAAACTGTGGTCATGCCTTATTCATCACTACTTAAAGAATTTTCTGCTTGGTTTGTACAGCTTTGGGCCGAGAGTTTAGGTAAAGACGGCAAAGGTCTTACACCCATTCCTTCTTATGGGGCCACGGATCAGCATTCACAGATGCAGCTTTTTATGGAAGGCCCAAAAGATAAGGTGATGTTTTTGATCGAGGTAGAAAAATTTAAGAAAGATTATCCCCTGACTAATTCGCTTTCAGGTGAAAGCTTTAAGCTTTTATCTACCTTTTCCCTTTCTCAGCTAATGAAAGCTGAGTTTGAAGGAACGCTAGAAGCGCTAAAAGAAAATGATCGTCACGTGATCCATTTAAAGCTTCCTTGCTTAGATGAGTCTCATTTAGGACAATTGATTTTGTTCTCTGAGTGCCTGACTGTATTAGTGGGTAGAATGCTCAAAGTTGATCCATTTAATCAGCCTGGAGTTGAAGCTGGAAAAAAATACGCTTATGCGTGGTTAAAAACTCACCAGAAGTGACGATAAGGAATTAAGCGCACCTTGCTTGAAATGGCAGTCGCACTTACAATAATCCTTACAACTTATTGCAGATTTCTGGGGTACTCATGAGCGATGATAACAACTCAACGGTGGTCATAACCGACATTAGAAAAGCTTTGGCTTCTTCAGAAGATGAAGCTAAGCAAAAGCCGGCC
Organism: Bacteriovorax stolpii; assembly: GCA_945890905.1. Lineage (GTDB taxonomy): Bacteria > Bdellovibrionota > Bacteriovoracia > Bacteriovoracales > Bacteriovoracaceae > Peredibacter. The sequence continues at coordinate 4,036 of CAMDDI010000064.1, read as the reverse complement.
TGCTTATTAGTAGTTGGTGGAGAACTTAATGGTTCTCTCTTCAATTTAGAAATGGGTGAAACTGTTGTTGGTAGAAATCCAGACTGCACAATCTCCCTCGATTTTCATGGCGTATCAAGAAAACATTTCACCATAAATGTTACCGAATCTGAAGTTGAGCTTACAGATTTGGGTTCTGCTAATGGAACTTACCTCAATAATCAAAAACTCACTGATCCAGTAATTTTAAAGCGCGCCGACATGATTAAGATTGGTGCTATAGCTATGAAGTTTATTCCAAAGGGAGATCCTGAGAGATTGACCTACGATAAGCTTCACGAAGAGGCCCACACTGATGGTCTCACTAAGTGCTATAACAAAATGTACTTCAATAATGCTCTAGAGCTTGAAGTAAAAAAAAGCAAAGTTACTGGTAAGCCTCTTACACTGATTATTTTCGATCTAGATCATTTCAGAAATCTCAATAATAACTTTGGACACGATGCTGGTGACTACGTCCTTCGTGAGAAAGCTCAAATTATCCGTGACGGAGGAATTCGTCAGGGTGACATCTTCGCTCGCTATGGTGGCGAAGAATTTTGTATTCTTCTCCCTAACACAAACTTAAAGCAAGGTTTCGAGATTGCTGAAAGACTTCGTAAGCTGGTTGAGAAACACGAATTTATCTATGACGGGAAACGACTTCCTGTGAGTGCTTCAGTTGGTGTGGCCGATTATCGCATGGGCGTAAACAATGGGACTGACCTCTTTAAGAGAGCAGATTCTGCGGTTTATAAGTCTAAAGACGGTGGCCGAAACCAGGTGAACTTCTTCAAGGGATAAATGACTTCTGCCCCCCCTCGCATAGATCTTTTACCTGAGCATCTGATTGACCAAATCAAGGCAGGAGAAGTCATCGAGAGACCGGGAAATCTTCTCAAAGAAATTCTAGAGAATTCTATCGATGCTGGATCTACAAAGATCGAGCTCCTCATCAAAAATAATGGGCTTGATCTCATCTCTCTTAAAGATAATGGTCACGGCATGCGCCTTCAAGATTTACCCTTGGCCTTTTCACGGCACGCAACTTCAAAAATTACTCGCTTTGAGGATCTCTATCGCCTTAACTCTTTTGGCTTTCGTGGCGAAGCTCTGGCTTCAATTGCCTCAATTTCAAGACTTCAGTGCCTCTCTAAAATTACTGGTGACGAAATGGGCTCTGAGATACGTATCGAAGGCGGAAACATTACATTTCATGGGCAAAAGCAGATATCAGGGTTACTTCACGGGACTGAATTAGTCATTCAGGATCTTTTTCATAATACTCCAGCGCGTTTAAAATTTGTTCAGTCAGGACAATCAGAAAAAACTTTTATCCGCAAAATTCTTCACGCATTTATTCTGTCTCATCCTGAAGTAGAATTTCATTTAAAGTTTGATGAAGGTGAAAAAGAAATTTTCTCAAAGACTGCAGATCTAAAAACCCGCATCCAAGAAATCTCGCCTAAGTCAGCTGGACAAGTATTATATTCTGAGAGATTTTACGAAGACAATGAAGTTGAAGTCTATCTCATTCCTGGACATATCAAGACTCCGCTCAAGTGGCAGAATATTTTTATAAATGGCAGATATATTTTAGATAAGCAGCTGCATAGGGTTGTGACCAATAGTCTTTTTTCGATTTTTGGTGATGATGATTTTCACTACATCGTCTTTTTTCATCTTCCACCTGGAAGCATTGATGTGAATGTTCATCCCAATAAGACAATTATTAAATGCCTCGAATCTTCGAAGATGATCAGTCTATTAACTTCTACTATCAAAGAGCTGGCCGGTTCCAAAAATATTGCTCACCCCGCCCCTATTAATACTTCTTCGACTTCAACCTTTGACTTTGGCCTAAGTGACCGCTCTCCCACTCTGTTGCAAGAGAGACATAACTACAATATGGAGGGAATTTTCTCTCCTCATCAACAGGTGAATGAGAAGAAAGATGCTCTGATGTGGCTGGGCCCATATTTTATTAAGCCGATTCCTGATGGCTACCTCGCCGTCTCCGCTCTTAAACTGTTGGATCACTTCATCAAGCATAAATTAGAGACTCAAAGTTTAACCATTCCACTTTTGGTGAGTGAGCCTTATTCAAGTAAAGATATCTCCCAAGAAAGAATTCAGAAACTTCAGGATGCAGGTGCCGAAATTGAATTCTTAAGCCGTGAAACACTTGTCCTTAGAGGAATTCCTGAATGGATGAATGGCTTTCCTTTGAGAGACATTATGACTTCGCTCCTGCACGGGCAATCTTTGTGTAACAGTATTATCCGTCCCGCAGATTGGTCTGCTTCAACTTGGGAAGAAATGTTGAGTACATTCTCTCTTGCAACTCTTATTGAAAATAAGATTGTGGTAGATCTCTCTCAAATGCTACGAGAAAAATTAAAGTGAAAGTGATCATTGTCTCTGGCCCAACGGCCAGCGGAAAAACGGACCTCAGTATTGCTCTGGCCATTAAGTATGGAGGAGAAATTGTAAATTTTGATTCTCTACTACTTTACCAAGAACTCAATATTGGTACGGCCAAGCCCACTCCTGAAGAGAGATCTTTTGTTCCCCATCATATGATCGATGTCAGAAGTATTCGAAATCCGATGAATGCAGCAGACTACGCACGCACGGCGATTGAAGAAATTAATCGAATTCATGAACGTGGTTTAGTGGTGTACCTAGTAGGAGGTAGTGGTTTTTATCTTCAAGCAGTTCTTAAAGGCATGTATGACTCTCCAACAACCCCTAATGAGATTCGAGAAAAATCTAATCATCTATATTCTCAAGCTGGCATTGCGCCTTTCATAGAAATACTTAAAGACTGCGATCCATTAAGCTTTAAGCGGTATCATGAGAATGATCACTATCGCGTAAGACGTGCCGTGGAGCATTGGTGGGCCCACGGAACTGCGCTATCCAGCGAGAGAGAAAAAAAAGATGAAGAAAATAAAGAGATTCCTGAATCTATTCATAATTGGGAAATTCTCCATATCCATTTAGATTTGCCGAAAGAAGAGCATTTAAAGATAATCGAACGTCGTACTGATAAAATGATTTGTGAAGGTCTGCAATCAGAAGTTGAAAAACTTCTCGAATCGGGATTTAGTGGTTTGGAAAAACCATTGCAAAGTATAGGCTACAAAGAAATGCTTGATCTACGTTTTGGGGTTTATAAAAGTATCAGAGAGTGTCGGGACAGAATTCTCATTTCTACCTGGCAATTAGCTAAATCTCAAAGGACATGGTTTAAAAAAGATCAGACAAGAATTGTTTTTCATCCACTTGAGCAAAGAGATTTAGTCTTTGCCCGAGTGAAAGAATTTTTAAAATAATTAAGGCTCTGGTGTAACTGTCATATTGGCCGTATTTGGTAACATGGGCATCATCTGTTTAGGAAATTCTCCTGTCAAAGCATTCAAGAAGGCCACAATATCAGAAACCTGAGTATCGTTTAAGTCCGCATCCAGTTGAGTCTTGGCCATGACTCTTACAGCTTCATCTAATGTTTTCACTTTGCCGTTATGGAAATAAGGAGCGGTGATTGCAATATTTCTCCAGGTCGGAACACGCCAATGATTTTTATCTTCAACTTTTTTTGTGACTTCATACCGTCCTAAGTCAGATGTGAGGTCATACATTTTATCATATTTCGATCCAGGAATTTGAGGGAATGGCTGATAGTTTCCTTCTCCCATTTTAAATCCTTCACCGCTAAAATTATCCCCCGTGTGACAAGAAGTGCATCCTATCTCATCTACAAGTTTCATGCCTTTGATTTGCTGAGGAGTCATGGCCTTCTTATTTCCTCGAATATATTTATCAAAAGGAGAATTAGGAGTAATAAGTGTTCTCTCATAAGTGGCCAGGGCACGGGCCATAGTATCAATGGTTATTGAATTTTTATCTTTAGGAAATGCTTTCTTGAAGGCCTGCACATAGCCTGGAATTTGACGGAGTCGCTCGAGAGTAAAATCGTGTGAAGTCATTCCCATCTCAACCCCATTGATAAGTG
>CAMDDI010000063.1 GCA_945890905.1 Bacteriovorax stolpii | reverse complement strand
AACAGGCACAGCCATCTTCCAAGTGGCTGATTTTAGAATTATCAAATAAGACTTTGACTCCGTACCATGGTACGGAGGATAAAATAGCTCTATGGAAAAGATCACAATCGGAAAATTAGCTGAGATGTCTGGCGTAGGTGTCGAGACAGTCCGCTTCTATCAACGAAAAGACCTCCTACGTGAGCCGAAAACTTCGACTGGCATTCGCACCTACTCAGATGAAGATTCCCAAAGAATCCTCTTTATCAAAAGAGCTCAAGATTTGGGATTCACTCTAAGTGAGGTCAAAGAACTCTTGGAACTGAACACTAAACCGAGGATAACCTGCGGCACGGTCAAAATCAAAACCCTGGAAAAGCTCAAAGAGATTGAAGAAAAAATCAATGATCTCGAAAGAATGAAAGCGAGCCTCGAAAAACTAGCGAACGCCTGCCACGCTAATCAAGACGATATTAAGCAATACAAGGTCCAAGAATGTTTCAGCATTGGTCTAGATTGCTGCTGAACGGAGAATTATAAATGTTTCTAGAAAACGTACAGTTTGATTTGAAAGCAAATCGAGACAATTTAGTCAGCTCCACTCATGCTCCGAGGATTTTGATTCTCTATGGATCTTTGAGGGATCGCTCATTTAGTCGATTACTTGCTGAAGAAGCCGGTAGAGTTTTGACTCATATGGGTGCGGAAGTAAAAATATTTAACCCTACTGGACTTCCGGTATTTGATAACGGTCTCTCCATAGATCATCCGAAAGTTAAAGAGCTAAGAGAGCTTAGTATCTGGTCTGAGGGCCAGGTTTGGTCATCTCCAGAACTTCACGGAAATATTGCAGCAGTCATGAAGAATCAGATCGACTGGATTCCTCTTACTATAGATGCCGTTAGACCAACTCAAGGAAAAACTCTTGCTGTCATGGAAGTGTCAGGAGGAAGCCAATCTTTTAATGCTGTAAATACGATGAGAGTCCTCGGACGATGGATGAGAATGATCACGATTCCAAATCAATCCTCAGTAGCACAAGCCTTCAATGAGTTTAATGACGATGGAACTATGAAACCATCATCATACAGAGACCGTGTTGTAGACGTTATGGAAGAGCTCATGCGCTTCACCTATTTAACAAGAGATGTTGCTGACTTTTTAGTTGATCGATTTAGCGAGAGGAAACCAGCTGCTTCCAATGTCAGCTACAAAGCTCTTAAAGATCATAAATAGATGACTACTACGAAAAATATCATGTTCCTTTGTACCGGCAATTCATGTCGATCTCAGATGGCCGAAGGCTTTTGCCGGAAGTATTGGGGACATGTCTTTAACGTTTACTCAGCCGGCACAAAGAAGCATGGGATGAATGAACGCGCTTTGAATGTCATGAAGGAATCTGGTGTGGATATTTCCAACCACTATTCAAAGACAGTGGATGATCTACCCAAAGTCACTTTTGATTACGTTATTACTGTTTGCGATGCTGCCAAAGAATCCTGCCCGTTCTTTCCGGGTGGAGAAATCGTTCATGTTGGGTTCCAAGACCCTCCGGCATTAACGAAAGATATGAAAGATGAAAACGAAGTGCTTGCGGTTTATCGGAGGGTTAGGGATGAGATTGAAGCGTCTATCAAGAGCCTTCCTGAAATCCTCAGTATTAAATTATGAAAACGAAAGCTGTAGCGGAATTTATAGGAACAGCTTTCCTTGTCATGATCGTTTTAGGTTCCGGAGTAATGGCGCAGAATCTGTTTCAAGGAAATTCGGGATTGGCTTTACTGGCGAATTCAATAGCCACAGGCGCTGGCCTATTCGTCATAATCCAATGTCTAGGACCCATTTCGGGATCTCATTTAAATCCCGTTGTGAGCTATATAGAGATGCTCTGGGGACGATTGAGTAAGAAAGAAACTGCTATCTATGTCTTAGCTCAAATGGCTGGAGCCTTTATCGGTGTCATATTTACGCATCTGATGTTCAACCTCACAACGTTTCAGTTATCGACCGTAGAAAGATCGGGTTTAAACCTAGCATTCTCCGAAATGATAGCGACTTTCGGTCTGATTAGCGTTGTGGCCTTAGCAGGAAAGAAGCATGTGGAATTTGCGCCCTTAAGTGTAGCGGCTTATATAACGTCGGCCTATTGGTTCACTTCATCTACATCATTTGCAAATCCTGCGGTAACTTTTGCCCGCATGTTTACTAACTCATTTGGGGGTATGGCACCTTCGCATTACTTACCGTTTGTAGGTTCACAGTTTATCGGTGCTACTCTTGCTTGGTTAATTATTAAGTCTTATCAGAAATAGTTTTTAGTCTGGAACCCAAGGTTTTCCCCAAGAGGATGATCTTGATTCAATGACCAAGAAAATTTGAGCTTTTCTAATTTCTTTTAAAATATCAGGTAATTTTTTCGTTAATGCAGCAAAAAATAAGAAAGCGATAATGATTTTTATAATACTCATGTGTTCCCTACTTTATTCTTAAGCTCGAATAAACGAATCTTCTTCCTTATCTCTATTTTGGAACACAAAGACTCTGGGATTTCCCTTCCCCAAAAGAAATGATCCAGGAAGAGTTTTTGATCAAGAAATGATTTTAATAGAAATCCCACTTCCCTCACATCCGCAGCTTCCAATCCTTCGGAGGTTTGAACCAAAAGGTTTGAGAGAAGCCTTAAAGTTAACTCCTCTCCTGAACTCAAATCACAGTATTGAACAATTTTTGCTTTTTCATTAATGATGGTCTTTTTCATGTTCATCTCCTCTCTTAGAATTTCTTCATGATTTGATGAATTTGTTGCATCTTGAATTCAGGAAGCTGGCCCAATATAAAAATGCACTCCTCAAGAATTTTAGACCTTTCTTGCTTTTTACTTTTCACTCCACCTTTTAATAATATTTGCCACTCTTGATGACTAAAATTTGTAGCCTCCAAAAATTTGTGAATGTGCTGGTCAGAAATATTTGCACGTCCAACTTCTAAATGATTTACCAAGGTATGCGATATTCTCATAAGGTCAGCTAATTTCCTTATTGATAGACCTCGAATTTCCCTTAACTTTTTCAATGCCTCTGCTTCTTTTGTTTTGATCACAATTTTAGTTCTTTTGCTCATATCAGCGCCTTTATAAAAGTGTTTTACACTCCCCCACGCAGACATAAAGCCCAGGATTTCCCGAGGCTATGTTCTTGTAGGACCGACAATTTGATATGGTTTGGCTTAGTGTATAGTCAGTGATGGCGTTACTAAGCCAAAACTAAGCCATACCAAGCCAACGACAGAAAGGAGCAGACAGTGTGCGACAGGTCTGATGATGCTGAACTTGAGTAAGTAATTGAATCCTGAAGTTAATAATTACGATGAAATAAAAAAAGCCTCTGAGAAACTAATCTTCAGAGGCTTCTTTATTTTTGGCAAATCGTTAAGATTTAAGGCTTTGACTATACGGTTTTGCATTGTACACAATGATTCAATTCAAAGATCACAGAATGTGATCTTTAAGCTAAATCGAGAAAAATTTTCTTTTTTGAGAACTAAACACCTTCAAAAATAGAATTGAAATCGCGAATGCGGTTATAAGCCAGCTTCCATAAAAAGAAGTCACATCATGGTGTATGTGCCCAGGAGCGATACTCTTTAAACCCATTCCAAGCATGAACAAAAAAGAAATATAAGGTATGAACATGGCATATCCGTGCCTCACGACCCATTTTCTTTCAGGCGAACTTAAAAAAGCATACGACAGGCCATGGCCTCCGAGAAAAAAGATACTGGCACAAAATACTCCGCAAACTACCGGACCGTAACTCATTATTACATTCATTATCCCTGCACTAAATGCGAAAGGTCCAAAGCCATATTGTGGGCAAATAATTAGGGTTGCGAGGGCCCCCAGAAGATTCAAAGCAAAAAACTTAATAAGCAAAGTTCTTGGATTTAAGCTTATCTGAGTTAACTTCAAAGTTTCTGCATAAAGCAAAGTTGGAACTTTTTCATGACTTTCCATAAAATCCTTTAAATCATTATTCATCACTTACTCCATTCTTAAGCACGGCAAGCGCCCTGCTCATCCTCTTCCTGAGTGACTCTTCAGTGAGTTCATACCTAGACGCTAGTTCTTTATACGACCAGCCTTCTTTGAAAAACTCAGTTAAGAGTTTCGAAGTCTCTGGTGACATATTTGCGACTAGTTCTTGAAAATCCTTGCCGTCTACAATCGGTTCTTCAGTTGTAGACATTTTATCAAGATATTTTTTTTCGACCTTATTAGACCGATGAAAATCAGTTACCAAATTCCTTAGAACGACATAAAGCCACAAAAGGAACGGTTGATTCTTCCAACTGTCACGCTTCTCCACAAGCTTTACGAAACAATCTTGAAAAAGATCTTCGGCAACTTCTTTAGGCAAACGTTTACTTATGTAACTCCAGACTTTATCTGCGTGTCGTTCATAGATTAAGCCAAGAGCATTTGAGTCTCCGTTTTGCAACTGCCTCATTAGATCTTCATCAGATGGATTAACCATCAGATCTTCTCACCACAGTCAAGCATCGACTTCCCATAGTAGGGATTTCTTAAAGAACCAGGTTTCTGTATCCATTTAGCTTTTGCCATCGGGCAACTGGCCTTTTGAAACTTACTCATTTCTTTTTTATCACTATTTTCTAAATACACTTCAGACAGTTTTTTGAACGAAGTCCGAAGTTCTTCAATATCTTTGAATTTTTTATCACAATCTTTATAATCATCTTTATAGTGGATGAGTTCCTTATCACAGATGAACTTATGGGTTTCAAGCGATGACTTAAAATCGTCAGAGGCTAGAGCATCCTGCATCTTTACATAGGGCGCTACACTCAAATCATGAGCAAAAGCAGAGAAAGAAAATATAAAGAGTGGTACTAATAACAGTTTCATAAAAACTCCTACTCCATCAATCGTGGTAAAATGAATGCATAAAAAGAGCCTACAACGTTGATACTAAGAGAAATCCAAAAGAGAGGCTTCGACCAATCTTTTGTAGACTCACAATCTTCTTTTTTATCAATGGGGCAAACCTGCGATTGTGAATATTTCTGGGCTGCATACGAAATCCCAAGCATCACAAAACTCAAACCGAAAACTATCCCTTTATTTTCAGATAACCATATCAACTGAGGAAAATTCCCAAGAAACGAAGCGAGAGTTGCTCCAAATCCTAAAAGAACAAGTGTTGAAGGAATTGCACAGCAAAGAAGTGTCCCGAACGAACCGAACAATCCAAGCCAGCTAGCAAACTTACTTCCTTTCGATATTGGCAACATTGTATCCCGCCTCTTTGATGAGATCGTTAATTTGTTGATCAGAAATATCGCGACCCTCTTCTGTCTTGATAATCACGATTTTATCGTCAAGGTTCACGTTAATGTCTTTTACAAACTCGATCTTAGAAAACTTCTTCTTAATTCCTTGGGCACACATCGAGCACACCATGCCGCTAACTTTGACATTAATTTCGCCAGCGAAAGCTGAAAGCGAAACGAAGCACAATAAAACTAAAACCGCTTTTTTCATAAATTTCTCCTGCTATCTATTAAACGTTTCTCACGGCCCATTTGTGACATCAATAATGGACCATAAGATTAAGCATCCATTCCCCTCGGGTACTTGAGCCCATTTCCCATAAAACACTCTTATAAAAGAACCGCAACATGGGAGTAATAATCACGTCTTTTTGCACCTGAGGCATATACATGGCCTGGACCATGAACCAGGATTGCAAGCTTTCAAAAGGCGCCTCAAAAGGTGAAATCCCTACTCGGGCCTGAGTCATGGAGATGTCGGAAACCGCAGGACTTGTGAAGTGGTAATATTTCAGTGCTGTGTAGAGGGTTCTCGTTTCCCAGTCTGCTTCAAAACCGCCTAGATAAGCTTCACGGCTAGCTTTTTTCCCGATTTCAGAATCCATTACCCCCGCACCAGAAAGAAGGTAGATATTAGCTTGAGAGTCTTCTCCATTTTTTCTCCAGAGAAGATAGTTCAATCGAGCAAGTCCTAGCTCGGTATTGTCTTTACCTTTTGTAAAGCGCCAGTGGTTGAGCCCAGTAGCCCACTTCGGTGAAAACGTGTAAAGCAACTGGTTATCGCTATAGCTACTCATATTGAAAGATGAGGCTACAAAACCATCCTTATAAATTACCGGGTGGGAATAGGCAGTGAAAGCGTATGCAAACATCAATAAACCGACGAATGATCTCAACATTTTAAATCCTTGATATCGTAGATGATATCATGACAACGGTTGAGACCTTTTGATTGTGACAAAGAAACAAAAAAAAGGGCCTTTCATGGCCCTTTTCGAGTTATCAAGAATCAAAAATTATAAGCGCTTAAGTATTTTCTCCATCTGCTGAATTTCTTGTCTTTGCCCCTGAGAAATCTGATTACATAAATTTCTTAATTCAACATCAACGAGTTTGGCCTCATCACACATTAGAATGGCCCCTGAATGATGGGGAATCATAGAACGAACAAACTGTGAGTCACCAATAGCGGCCTGATTACGAATTCCCATGAAGGCAGCTAAGACGATCATCAGTGAAGCCAAGACCACTGCCCCATTTTTTTTCTTATCCTGATACATTTCTTTCATCATGAAAGGCATGATCGCAACCATTGGGGCTGCCATCATCACCGCCATATAGAAAGTATTCAAATTTTGATAAAAGTCGTCCAAGGTATCAACCATGGCGAACATTATCCCGTACATGACAGGAACGTGAAGAACTCCCATCCAAATGAGATTTATGTACGGAGATTTTTTTTTATGAGTTTCGTGACTTAAATGTTCCGAATGCGTTGAGATTTCGTTTCGATCCACATCAGTTGAACCATATCTGGTTGGTCTATAATCTGTATCCATACGTGGATCAGAATGACTCGTGTTTTGATGCATAAATTACTCCCGGTTTGAATTCAGTTAAATCCTAGGCGCCATATAGGGTGGTAGCAATGAAGTGAGAACAATCAGATTGAAACTTCAGGAACAATTCAGTTAAAGAGGGCCCCGCTTCTAGGGCCCTCTACTCCAGTAAAGATCAATTTTGAGTCACTTCGTTAACTGGATAACCTGCTTCTTCAATAACTTTCTTTAGCTCATCAACAGTCCTTGAACTCTCAACAGTAAGAATTTGGTTTCTAACATCTGCATTTGCATTGATAGTTTTGTCGAATTCTTTCAGTGATTCCTCGATGTTGTGGAAGCAACTCATACAGTTAAGGCTTTCAATTTTAAACTTATACATACATGTCTCCTTTGATTGTATGTGTGCATTTATCTTCGACCTTTTACCTGCAGTAAGGTCAATGAATATTTAAACCTTACCCCTATAGGAAGGTTTACTTAATTTCAGAAACATTCAATAACGCAACAATTTCAGGAACTTAACACCATTGACCTTACCATAAAGGGAAGGTTTAGGATAAGAAGTAACAAAGGAAATAGTATGCAACAGAATGTAGTACTCGATATCAATGGCATGACATGTGCATCTTGTGTAAGCAGGATTGAAAAAGTGCTTAAGAAAAATGAAGGAATCTCATCAGCCTCAGTAAATCTCGCAACAGAGAAAGCAAGCGTCCAATTTGATCCTTCAAAAATAGATCTTCTTAAAATTGTATCTTCCATTAAGACTGCAGGTTATGAGGCAAGCTTATCAAATCCAAAAAAATCGAACACAGATGAAAAACGAATTTCCTTAAACAAAGAAAGAAGAATCATTCTTTTTTCCACTGTTCTGACTCTGCCTTTAGTTCTTCCAATGATCTGGGAATTATTTGGCGCTAACTTTATGCTGTCTCCGTGGATACAGTGGATTCTTGCTACTCCTATTCAATTCTATATTGGATTTAGATTTTATCGTTCAGCATGGGGTGCGATTAAAGCAAAGACAGGTAATATGGAGCTGCTCGTCGCAATTGGTACATCTGCGGCCTACGGACTAAGTGTTTATCTACTACTTAAAAATCTTAGTCATATTCACCATCAAATGCCTCATCTTTATTTTGAGGGATCTGCAGTTATTATCACAATGGTCCTTCTCGGGAAATATCTTGAGGCCAAAGCAAAGATGCAGACTTCAGCAGCAATTAAAGCACTTCAAGAGCTTCGACCTTCAACAGCAAGAGTATTGAAGGACCAAGTTGAAAAAGAAATTTCCGTTGATGATTTAAAGTTAAACGACCTCGTAGTTGTTAGACCTGGTGAACGAATTCCAGTTGATGGAATTATCGAGAAAGGATCTACCCATGTAAATGAATCACTAATCACGGGCGAGAGCTTACCAATATCAAAAAAAGAAGCTGATAGCGTAGTCGGAGGTTCTATTAATGGTGAAGGAGCAATCTTTATAAAAGTTAACGCCATTGGAAGCGAGACAATGCTTTCAAGGATTATCCGTTTGATAGAAGACGCACAAGCAGTCAAAGCTCCGATCCAAAGACTTGTTGATAAAGTAAGCGCATATTTTGTCCCCACTGTTTTGATCATTGCTGCTTTAACAATTATTTTAACTGGCGTTCTTCAAGGGAATTGGGAACTAGCTATCATAAATGGAGTCGCAGTTTTAGTCATTGCTTGTCCGTGCGCACTGGGACTCGCAACCCCTACTTCTATTATGGTCGGAACTGGTGCGGCAGCTAAAGCTGGAATTCTCATTAAGGATGCCGAAGCTCTAGAGATTACCCATTCGCTAACATTAGTTGCCTTCGATAAGACGGGTACTCTTACAGAAGGGAAGCCCTCATTAAAAAAACTTTTTGCATTTGATAAATCAGAAGAAGAAGTTATTGGCATTCTTGCCACAATCCAAAATGGAAGCGAACACCCCTTAGGGAAAGCAGTAATTGACGTCGCAAAACAAAAGAAAGTCACATTTGGACATCCTCAAATATTTAAAGCTTTACCAGGAAGAGGCCTAGAAGCAATGGTAAATGGAAGAACTTACATTATCGGGAGTAAAAGAGTTGTCTTAGAAATGTCCATTAATGATGCGATCATTTCAAGCATGGCACAGGAAAGAGAGTCTCTAGGAGAAACCGTTTCATACTTAATAGATGTTGAAAGCAAAAAGATCATAGGGCTTGTAAGTTTCAGCGATCTAATTAAAGATTCAGCCAAGGAAACAATTGAGAAGCTCAAAAGTTTGGGAATTAAAACTGTCATGCTCACAGGAGACAATCAAGGAAGTGCTACGGCAGTTGCTAAGGAATTAGGTATAGATGAAGTTCATGCTGAAGTTCTTCCTCAACACAAGTCCGAGTTGATTCAAAGTTTTAGAAAAAAAGGTGAAATCGTTGGGATGGTTGGTGATGGAATTAATGATGCTCCAGCATTGGCCGCCGCTCACGTTGGAATGGCCATGTCGACAGGAACAGACGTTGCTATGCATACCGCTGGCATCACCTTAATGAGAGGAAATCCACTTCTTATACCCGACGCTGTTTCGGTTTCAAGAAGAACGTATTCCAAAATTAAACAGAACCTATTTTGGGCATTTATCTATAATGTAGTCGGAATACCTCTAGCAGCATTTGGATACTTAAGCCCTGTAGTAGCAGGTGCAGCCATGGCTCTAAGTTCAGTAAGCGTTGTCAGCAATTCGTTACTATTACGAAGATGGAAACCTTCGAAGGAAGATTGAGGTCATTATGAATATTGGTGAAGTTTCAAAACTTGCAGATGTAAATAGTAAGATGGTTAGACGCTATGAATCTCTTGGTATTATCCCAAAGGCCGGAAGAACAGATGCGGGATATAGGCAGTATTCACAAAATGACGTTCATGTACTGAGATTTGTAAAAAGATCCAGAGAACTCGGTTTCTCTATGAAAGACATTAAGCAATTAGTAAGCCTATGGAAAAATAAATCACGTTCAAGTGTACAAGTAAAAAGCATTGCGACCAAACATATCGATGAACTTCAGAAAAAGGTTAATGAGATTCAAGCAATGTTAAACACCCTAAACCATCTAGTTAAAAATTGTCATGGTGACCAAAGACCAGACTGTCCGATCCTAGACGAACTCAATTGCCATCATGAATAGAAGAGGAAATATGAGGAATACATTTATCATTTTAATATTGTCTATGATGGCATGGTTCACAGCTGAAGCAAAAGTCGTCGAGTATGAGCTGGTAGCAACGAAAGAATCAATCAATGTCTCAGGCAAGAAAGAAGTAGATTTCGCACTATTACTAAATAAACAAATTCCTGCTCCTGTCCTAGAGTTCTCTGAAGGTGATATTGCTCGCATAAAAGTAATTAATAATGTTCCCGGCGAAGAAATTTCTATCCACTGGCATGGCTTACTACTCGATCCTTATATGGATGGAGTTGCTTATGTTAATACGCCCCCTATTCATTCAGGAAAATCCTTCACTTTTGAGTTTCCTTTACGTCAAAGTGGTACTTACTGGTACCATTCGCATACTGGAGTTCAGGAACAAAAAGGCATTTATGGTGCATTTATCATTCATCCGAAGGAAAAGAAGATTAAGTACGACAAAGATCTCGTTCTGGTATTGAGTGACTGGATTGATGAAAATCCGAATCAAGTTTTGGCGAATCTTCGCAAAGATGGTGACTACTATACTTTTAAAAAAGATACGATGAGGTCTTGGACCGGAGCTATAAAGCAAGGTTCACTTAAAAACTTTCTCTACAATGAATGGACCCGAATGGGTGGAATGGATCTGTCTGACGTGGGTTACGATGCATTTTTGATTAATGGGAAAAAAGATTCACAAGCACTCATTGCTCATCCTGGAGAGAAGATCAGGTTAAGAGTTATCAATGCTGGTGCTTCTTCTTATTTCTATCTAAATCTTGGCAACATTCCGATGAAAGTAATCTCGGCTGATGGAGTAGATTTTAAGCCAACGATAGCAAAAGAAATCCTGATTGGGATGGCAGAAACCTATGACATTTTGTTTGAGGTTCCAGAACACAAAAATTACGAATTCAAGGCTTCCGCTCAGGATGGAACAGAAAGCGCGAGTGTTTGGATTGGCATGGGCGAGAAAGTTCATGCACCTGTGAAACCCATGCCAGACATGTATGCTTTGATGGATCATGGATCTATGGGCCACGGATTGATGGACCATTCCAAGATGGACCATTCGAAGACGGAAGTACCTAAGATGGATCACTCCAAGATGGACCATTCAAAGATGGATCAACCTAAAATGGATCACTCCAAGATGGACCATTCCAAGATCGATCAACCTGAAATGGATCATTCTACGATGGACCACTCAAAGATGAATCAACCTACAATGGATCATTCAAAAATGGTTCATGGTTCAGGCTCAGCTGATGATCATAAAGGTCACAATTTATCGCCTACTACTCCCACAGTTGATAAAGCGCCAAGCACTTCAGCGCCTATAGAGCTTCTGACAGTGAATGATATTGAAGCTATTTCAGAGACGTCATTCCCGAAAGAACGACCAAGGTATGATGTCACTCTAAACCTAGATGGAGATATGGAAAGATATATATGGCTCATAAATGGCAAAGCCATTCATCAAGATAGAAATCTGAAAATCAATAAAGGTGATATCGTAAGGTTTACATTCATAAACAACACGATGATGCATCATCCGATGCACCTACATGGTCACTTCTTCAGAGTAATTAATAAATTTGGTGAGAAGTCGCCACTAAAGCACACCGTAGACATCGCCCCACATACTACGAGGACGATTGAGTTCTATGCTGATGAGCCTGGTGAATGGATGCTTCACTGTCATAATCTCTATCACATGAAAGCAGGCATGGCACGAGTGGTGTCGTATTCTTCTTTCACACCAAGACCTGACATCCAGAAACATAGTAAGCATGATCCGCACCTTCACGATCATCTTTATCATCGAGGAATGCTCGAAGCTGCAACCAACCATCTTCAAGCTGAATTTTTCCTCCTTAAAACATGGGATGAACTCGAGCTTAGATTGGAAACCAGAAATGACTTTGAATGGCAGACTGAAGGCGATCTCTTCTATAAGCGTTGGCTAAATAGATACACACACCTTATTGCGGGTGGAACTATGGTGGAGGGCGAAAGTGCAGCTGTGACTGGATTTGGTTATTTGCTTCCAATGCTTCTAGAAACTCACACTATTATTGATCAAAAAGGCAGGATTAGGCTCAATCTGGAGAAACGCTTCCAATGGACGAAATATATTTACACTGATGCTGAATTTACATTCCGACAAAAACAGCCCTCTGAATTTGAGGTATCACTAATGTATCAAAAACAATGGGCTTGGTCAGCAGGACTGATGTTTACAGAGGATAGTGCGGGAATAGGTGCTCAGTATCAGTTTTGAAGCCTCCATAACTTGGACGCCAAAACACAATCGGGTTAAGGTAAAGTATGATTGCTAAATTTTTAAATGCCAATTGCGCGTGCCAGACATTTGACCCAGATCTTCTCAAAGCGAAACTTGAGTCGGATGAACTTCTTAAAGGTTTATATGGGCAGATCATCGAAAGCCGTCCAAATCTTTTCTCCGCGACTACAGTCTTTATATCACCAGATCAATTTGAAGCCATTTCCTCAACAGTAAATGCTATTGAAGAAGTTACCCGTAACCCAAAGTATAGAAGTCTTGTTCTGGGTCGTTCTCCTTTAATATCCCAACTTGAGTTAGGCACTAAAGGTGTTTTCATGGGCTATGATTTTCATCTGAGTGATGATGGTCCCAAGCTCATTGAAGTTAATACGAATGCTGGTGGTGCACTTCTTAATTTAGAACTCGCGAAGGCCCAGCAAGAATGCTGTCAAGAATCTAATGTATTTTTCAAGCATCGTGATGAGCTGTTAAGCATGGATAAATTATTCTACGAAATGTTTATGCATGAATGGGAACTGCAGCGTGGTCAAACGACGATAGGTCTGATTGCTATAGTAGATGATAGTCCTGAAGAACAATACTTATATCCAGAGTTACAACTATTCCAGCGCCTATTTGCAAAATTTGGAACAAAAGCAATCATTGCTGACCCTAAAAAATTGCACTTTAGAGACGGTAATCTTTGGTACGATAAAGAGAAAGTAGATATGGTGTATAACCGCCTTACTGATTTTTATCTAGAAGAAGATTCTCACGCATCAATCCGTTCAGCCCATGAACAAAATTCCATTGTGTTGACTCCTGCTCCTCATCATCATGCTGTTTATGCAAATAAGTTGAATCTAGTAACCTTGAGTAGTGAAAGTGTTTTAAATGACTTCTCAGTTTCTAAAAAGGCTATGGAGACACTCTTGGTTGGAATTCCAAAGACTGAAGAAGTCACTCTAGGTAATGCTGATGAACTTTGGGAAAGAAGACGCAGATTATTTTTTAAGCCTCTTTTAGGGTATGGCAGTAAAGCTACGTATCGAGGTGAAAAAATCACACGCAGAGTGTGGGAAGAAATACTTAAGGGTCAATATGTGGCACAGGCCCTCATTCCTCCAAGTAAACGTGTTATCCAAAAAGATGGAGAGCAAACTGATTTAAAAGTGGATATCAGGGCCTTTGTTTATGAAGGAAAGATTCAGCTTTTAGCAGCTCGCCTCTATTCGGGTCAGACGACTAACTTTAGAACAAATGGCGGAGGTTTCGCGCCTGTATTCATCATTCAAAGCGAATCTTCCATTCATACAGTGGATAGTTAGAGTGTTCAAAATTTATAATTCTGTATAAACAGAAATAATTTTCAGTCTGGCACCCAGGGTTTACCCCACGATGTTGATCTTGATTCAATTACCAAATAAATCTGAGCTCTTCTAATTTCATTTAGAATATCAGGCAAGCTTTGCACAAGTGCAGCAGTAAGTATGAAAGGTGCTAGGAATTTTAAAAAAAACATGTCTTCTAATCCTCCGTCTAAGCTTTCTTCAAAATTTGATAGATTTGTTGCAACTTGTTTTCAGGAAGCTGGCTAATTAGAAAAATACACTCTTCTCGAATTTGGGACCGCTGTTGCTTTTTACCGTTCACGCCACTTTTTAATAATATTTGCCACTCCTTATGATCAAAATTTGTAGCCTCCAATAATTTGTTAATGTGCTGCTCAGAAATATTTGCTCGCCCAACTTCTAAATGATTGACCAGGGTATGTGAAATTCCCATCATGTCTGCCAATTTCCTAACGGAAAGCCCTCTCATTTCTCTAAGCTTTTTCAAGGCGTCAGCTTCTTTCGTTTTGATAACGATCTTTGTTCTATTGCTCATATCACTGCCTCGGTAAAATATTTTACACTCGGACGATTTGATATGGTTTGGCTTAGTGTATAGTCAGTGATGGCCTTTCTAAGCCAAAACTAAGCCATACCAAGCCAACGACAGAAAGGAGCAGACAGCTTGCGACAGGTCCGTTGATGCTGAACTTGAATAAGTTATTGAATCCTGAAGTTTAATAATTACAGTGAAATAAAAAAAGCCTCTGAAAACTAATCTTCAGAGGCTTCTTATTGTGGAGGAGACGTCCGGATTTGAACCGGAGGCTTTACGGTTTTGCAAACCGTTCCCTTGGACCACTCGGGCACGTCTCCAAATCGAAGAAATTGGGAACTTTGAGTTTCGGTGATTCCCAAAACCCTGTCAATGATTAGAAGTGGTTA
>CAMDDI010000062.1 GCA_945890905.1 Bacteriovorax stolpii | reverse complement strand
GAGTGTATTGCGTGTTTGATAAACATCTATCCGCCCATCTTGGCCGTTGACTACATTCACTTCTGCATGGACTTGAGTCATAGAAATAAGAGGGGCAATTAACCAAAAGAATTTTTTCATGAAGTCGTCTCCAATAGTAGATAACACTTTGCTGGAGGACTTATTTCAGATGGGAAAAAGAATGAATACTGATATTATTTAATGCGGTGCATGAGTGTGAAATAAATGCCCTCCCAGAGAGATCTGAGAGGGCACAGAAACAGAGATTAAGCTTTTTTTGCCCACATATTACAGTAAGCAGCGTCTTTAACATGAACATCTTTTGCTTTCATAGCACTCAACATAGCTGGAAGTGCACAAAGCCCTGCACCAGCTCCACCAGCTGCATCGGCTTTGTAGTGCTTGCAAGTTGAACACTGCTTTCCGTTTTTTACTTGTGGAGAAACTTCTTTATATCCAAGTTTACCAGCTGTAACCCATACAACAGCAGCAGAAGCTGTGTTCATAAGACCAGCGGCCTTGGCCACTACTGTAGAAACAGCAGCAAATAAAAAAGTGTTTTTTAAAAAATCCCGTCTTTTCATTGAGAAACCCTTTGTTAAGTTAACTAAAAAATCTTGATCATATTCGTGCTTCTATTTTACTCATATTTGTTCGGCTTTTGAGAGAAAAAAGTGAACAATTTCAGTGTTTTGTATGTCAAACAACTGTATCGGTATTCGAGCAAAAGTAGGGGATTTTATATAGACACTGCTCCACCAAAAATCTACACTTTAGTTATGAAATCAAAATCATTCACTTTTATCGATCTCTTTAGTGGTTGCGGCGGACTCTCTTGTGGACTTGAAATGGCAGGACACCGCTGCTTGCTGGGAGTTGATGCAAATAAGGAAGCTATCGCCAGCTTTGCGGCCAATCATCATGATGCGGCCGTTTATTTAGGGGATATTAAAAAGCTCAGTGAAAAAAAAATAAACCAACTTCTCGCCGGACAAAAAGTAGACATGGTTGTGGGGGGCCCTCCTTGTCAGGGCTTCTCAACAGTAGGGCGAGGTGAGGTAGGGGATGATCGCAATCTTCTTTTTAAAGAATTTGTTCGCATTGTAAAAGTCACTCAACCCAAAGTGATTCTCTTTGAGAATGTCACTGGTTTGGTGGCCAAGAAAAACCAAGATATCTTAAAGAAAATTTTTCAATATTTTGAGCGTTTAGGCTACAACATGGACGCGCGAGTATTATCTGCCGAAGAGTTTGGAGTTCCTGAAAAACGCCGCCGGACAATCATTATGGGTGTGAGAGACGGGGAGAGTTTATTTCCTGTGGCCACTCATGGGGCCCGGGCAAAGAAGACTGCCATGACCGTAGAACAGGCCTTGAAAAATCTCAAAACAAAAAATGGGAAAGTTTATAATCACGATGTCACTCTGGCCCAGTTAAAAAATAAAGAAGACCGTGACCGGTTGAAGTTTATTCCTGCAGGGAAAGGTATTCGCTATCAGCAAGATGAGAAAAAATTCCTTCCCAAAAAACTTTGGTACGGACTTGACTGGAGTAAGCTAAGAGAGAAGCGCTTTCGTCAGACTCGTTTGCAGCGTTTACCCCTGAAAGAACCTTCCCCGACTATACTTACTTCAAGAACAAGTTACTATCATCCGATTGAACCTCGATATCTGACTCCACGTGAAGCAGCTGCTTGTCAGAGTTTCCCGAATGATTTTATTTTTCACGGCTCTCAAACCGCAGCTTTTCGTCAGATCGGAAACGCTGTTCCTCCTTTGCTTGCCAAAGCTTTAGGAGAGTCTGTGAAGCAGATTACTTTCAAAAAAGGCAAAGTGAAAAAGAAAGCGGTGGAAGCGGAGATGGGGAAAAATGCATTTCATTATCACGAACCCACATATCTTTAGGATTTCATGAATCAAACTCTCAAGAAGGTTTTTAGCTACCGCATGTTTTGCATGCTTCTCTTGGGGTATGGAGCGGGACTTCCACTTTTATTAATTGGAGGAACTCTTCAAGCGTGGATGACTGATTCAGAAGTTGACTTGGCCGCCATTGGTTATGTTTCTTTAATTGGTCTTCCTTATACCGTAAAATTTCTTTGGGCCCCATTTCTAGATCGCTTTAAACTACCTTTCTTTGGAAGAAGAAAAGGTTGGATGGTCCTGTCTCAAATCTTTTTGGTGACTTTCATTTTTGCTCTCTCGTTAGTTAATCCTAAAGAACACTTAGTGAATGTGGTTTGCATTTCTTTTCTTATTGCCTTTTTTTCGGCTTCTCAAGATATCGCTCTTGATGCCTATCGCAGAGAAATTTTACCAGATGAGGAGCTCGCGTTTGGATCTTCGCTTTATGTGACTGGGTACCGATTAGCGATGATTGTTTCAGGTGCCTTCGCCCTTTTCCTTGCGGATCAAATTCCTTGGGCCGATGTGTACAAATGGATGGCAGCACTTATGGCCCCGGCGATTTTGTTTACGATTTTTGCTCCTAAAGAAAATGATCATATATCATCTCCTAATAATATGAA
Source organism: Bacteriovorax stolpii (assembly GCA_945890905.1). Classification (GTDB taxonomy): domain Bacteria; phylum Bdellovibrionota; class Bacteriovoracia; order Bacteriovoracales; family Bacteriovoracaceae; genus Peredibacter. The sequence continues at coordinate 12,180 of CAMDDI010000062.1, read as the reverse complement.
GGATGCTATCCTTGGACCTTTGAGAGAATTTTTCTCCCGTCCTGGGGCCATACTGATTTTGTTTTTTATTTTGCTTTTTAAGCTTGGTGACCTCATGGCCGCCAATATGACCACTCCCTTTATCTTGAAACTCGGCTACTCAAAGACTGAGATGGCAGCTGTGGCAAAAACTTTTGGTCTTATTGCTACTATCGTGGGTGGACTTGTGGGTGGTGCCTTGATGCTTCGTATGAGCATGAAGTTGGCCTTGGTGGTGTTTGGAATCCTTCAGGCCGTCTCGACAGTGGGTTTCTCTCTTTTGGTTTCTATGCCAATGAGTTTTGCCTCTTTGGCCTCTGTGGTGGCATTTGAAAATCTTGCCGCTGGAATGGGCATGGCCGCTTACGGTGCCTATATGGCATCACTGACTGATAAGCGTTTTACGGCCACCCAGTATGCATTACTATCTTCTATTATGGGAATTGCTCGGGTGATCCTTCCGGCCCCTACAGGTCACTTGGCCGAAATGTTTGGGTGGGAAATGTTCTTTGTAATTTGTGCTCTCGCCGCACTTCCAGGAATGCTTCTTCTCATCCCGATCTTCAAATTAGAATCAAAGCCAGCAACCTAGGCTCTTCTTAATTGCCTTGATGGAATCTTTGCCTTTTTGATCAAGGCCTCTTCTTTCTACGGAGCGGGCTATTGAGCAGGCGTTTGCATTGAGAGTTGCATTGTTTTTTCTTGCCTGGTTCGCTAAAAGCATATCAACTAGTTCAGAGTTAGTTAAGTCAATGGCATGGTAGAGTGCTGATTTTCCGTTACTATCAAAGGCATTCACATTGGCCTTAGCATCAATAAACATTTGCATGTAACTTCTCTTCTGAAGCTTGGTGGCCTTAATGAGGGGAGTGACTTCAGCATTCACCGGACCGCTGGCCGAAGCTTTATAATTCAAAAGAATTTGAACACTGCGAAGAGCATCCATTTCATCTTGTATATCCATAGCGATAACGAGTGGATTAATTGATTCATAAATGAGAACCATATTTGGGTAGCGGCTTAGCATGGCGCTGAGATTTCTTACGTCACCATTGGTGAGAAGGTTTCTGAAAGTATTGATATCTGGATTTCCGTAAGTCACATCGATAATACTCTTAATGAGTTCCACTACACGGTCAGCATGATGATCCTGGGCCAAACGGTAAGGAGTTTTATCTTGTTTGTTAGTGATCTCAATATTGGCACCCTCTTTAATAAGCAGGAGAGCAATGTCTTCATAACTTTTGCGAACTTCGTCCACTAAAGTTGAAGTACCTTGAAGAATGATGGCACGATGTAAGGCCGTTTCTTCGTTACTGTCTTTTCTATTCATGTCCACACGGTTATCTAAAAGAACCTGAACAGAATTTAATCGGTTAGCTATCACGGCCACAATAAGTGGGGTTTCTTTATTGAGATTTACTTCTTCAAGGTTAGCACCTTGTTCAATCAAGAAATTCCGTATGTCACGAAAGTCACGCCGAATGGCCAGAGTCAGGAGAGTGTCTCCGTTACCGTCATCGGAAAGTTGATTAACGTCAACACTTGGATTATTACGCAAAAGCGCTTCTAAAGATGTGAGGTTATTAGTTTGAACTGCCAGCTTCACTTGTTTATCTACCAGCACACTCTTTTCAGCTTCACTGGGTTGGAAAGATTTTTGAATTTCTTTGCCATTTACGGAGGCCTTCTTACCACAAGCAGATATGCCTATGATCAGTGCCATGCAAATGAGAATACGGTTAAAGGATTTCATAAACTCTATAATAATGGTATGGGGCCACAGAAGGGATAAAAACGCTTAAACTGAAAATTTTACACAAAAAAAGGGGCCCGTGAGGGCCCCTAAATTTTAGGAACTAGTAAATAAAGTGAGGATTACGCTTACTTAGCTCAAGAAGTTTTTGAAGTTGTTGATTCTTCAAGTTTTCAAGTCTCAAGAGTAGAACCCCGCCGGCCTTACGATTGTTAGCAACATCGTTACCTACGATACCAAGAAATCCAACGTTTTTGCTGTTCACGTTGATATTCCAGTAACCAGAGATTTGAGCTGTCTCAAACCCGAATGGCATCCAAAGTCCTAAGAACTTTTGGTGGAAGTAGAAAGACACATCTTGCTTGCCCACTTTCGTATCAATACGAAGCGAGTTTTGAATAGATCCGCCTGGGAAGCCTGGAAGAGGACGACCATCAGGAAGTGTGTTTGAATCACCAATTCCGATGTTGATGTCTTTAAGCTCTTCAGTATCAATACTCATTGTAAGCATCATACCGCCATCTTCTACGTTAGGCATAAGCTCAAGAGATGAGTTATGAGTTTCTGGAATAATAATTCCAGCACCGCCATCAAGTTGAAGATTTAAAAACTTAATTGTCACACGAATCTTACCATCTACAACGTTGATGTAAGGACCGCTGATACCATTTATCTGTGGTAGACCTTCTTGTTTTCCACAGCTCGCTGCTAGTGCCATAGTAACGCAGACAACCGCTACTTTCATGGATAAAATCCAATTCTTCATATAACCATCCTTTGTAGGTTGAGAATCTGTTAACCCTCAATTCGGCATATTATTTATTTTCATGAGAATTTTATCAACAAGGATAATATTTTCCTAAGACAGACAGGATATAATATTGGATAATTTTTGTTATGAATTCCAAACTGATTCTCTCCAAAATGGAAACACGCTCCGAAATACCCGTTCATTACAAAATTATCCACGGGCAAGAGAGCTTTGACATTTCCTCATTGGTAGGCAAAGAGCTTAAACTCACTTTCGCGGGAAATATTTTCTGCGAAAACTGCGGGAAGAAAATCAAAAAGTCCTACTCACAAGGATACTGTTTCCAGTGCACGATAAAATTGGCGTCCTGCGATCTCTGCATCTTGAAGCCCGAAACTTGTCATTATGAGAAAGGCACTTGCAGAGAACCTCAGTGGGGTGAAGAGAATTGTTTTAAAGGGCATGTGATTTACTTAGCAAATTCGTCAGGATTAAAAGTTGGCATTACCCGAGCGACTCAAGTGCCTACACGTTGGATGGATCAAGGGGCCACTTCGGCCCTGCCTATCCTCGAAGTAAAAAATCGGTTTATCTCCGGCCAGGTAGAAGTGCTTTTTAAAAAGCTCATCTCCGACAAAACTGATTGGAGAAAAATGTTAAAAGGTGATCCAGAGCCGGTTGATCTTCTCGTCATGCGAGATAAACTCTTAAAGGATTTGGAAGAAGAGTTAAAAGCCTTTGAGGTGAAGGTTCTGGATAGTCCGGTGTGGATATTTAAATATCCTGTGGAAAAATATCCGGAGAAAGTGACTTCATTTAATTTAGATAAGCATCCCTTAATTCAGTCCAAGCTTATAGGAATCAAAGGTCAGTACTTAATTTTTGAATCAGGTGTTCTCAATATTAGATCGCACACAGGTTACGAAGTAACCTTAGAGGAAATCAGTCATGGAGCCGAAGGCCATTCACCTTAAAGATTACAGGCCCTCATCTTTTCAAATCGAAAAAGTAAATCTTCTCGTTGATATCTTTGATCAACATACTTTTGTGACTTCAACCCTGTTTATCGTAAAGTCCGTGGACGCTAGGGCGAGTCTTGAACTCAATGGGGAAAAGCAAGAGCTCTTAGATATAAAACTCAATGGTGAGACTCTGCCTTCAAGTGCTTATCAGCTCTCAAGTGATAAGCTCGTGATCCTCAATCTTGAGCTCCATTCTTTTATCCTAGAAATTAAGAGCAAGATTTTTCCTGCTGAAAATAAAAGCATGGAAGGTTTCTATCAGTCTGGAGATCAGCTCTGCACTCAGTGTGAAGCGGAAGGCTTCAGAAAGATTACTTACTTTATTGACCGACCCGATGTGATGAGTACCTATCGCACAAAAATTATCGCTGACCAAAAAAAGTATCCTTATCTTTTATCTAACGGCAATCGCATCAGCGAAGGCAAGCTTGATGGCGGAAGGCACTTTATTGAATGGGAAGATCCATTTAAAAAACCTTGTTACTTATTTGCCATGGTGGCCGGAGATTTTGATGTGGCCCGAGATCACTTTATCACAAGCTCTGGACGCAAAGTCGCTCTGGAGATTTATGTGGATAAAGGAAACTTAGGAAAAACTGCACATGCTATTAAGTCTCTTCAGATGGCCATGAAGTGGGATGAAGATACTTATGGTCTCGAGTATGATTTGGATATTTATATGATCGTGGCCGTTGATTCGTTCAACATGGGGGCCATGGAGAATAAGGGTTTGAATATTTTTAATTCAACTTATACTCTGGCCGATCAAAAAAGTGCGACAGATCACGACTTTCAAAATATTCAAGGAGTCATAGGTCACGAGTATTTTCATAACTGGACTGGCAACCGCATCACTTGCCGGGATTGGTTTCAGCTTACTTTGAAAGAAGGTCTTACTGTTTTTCGTGATCAGGAGTTTTCTTCGGACATGCTCTCCCGTGCAGTAAAGCGTCTTGAAGATGTGAGGCACTTAAAGGAAGCTCAGTTTACTGAAGACGCTGGACCTATGAGCCATCCTATTCGTCCCTCAAGTTATATTGAGATTAATAACTTCTACACCATGACCATTTATGAAAAAGGCTCAGAAGTTATTCGTATGATTCACACTTTGATTGGAAAAGAAAAATTCCGACAAGGCATGGATAAATATTTTGAACTCTTTGATGGTCAGGCCGTAACCACCGAAGATTTTGTTCACGCCATGGAAGTGGCTTCTGGTAGAGACTTAACACAATTTAAAAATTGGTACTCTCGTCCAGGGACTCCCACTTTAATTGTTAGGCCCTGTTATGAAGAACAAAAGTTTACCTTAGAGATCGAGCAAAAATATCCTCCTACCTTACTTAAGGTGCCTGAGGGAAGTGTTTTGCATATGCCTTTTAAATTGAGTTTATTAATTCCGGGATCTACTGAACAAAAAGAAATTACTCTTGAACTCACTAAGCTCAAAGAAACTTTTTCATTTCCTATTAATCAAAAACCTATTCCTTCACTTAATCGCGGTTTCTCGGCTCCAGTTCTGGTGGATTACCCATATGAGTTCTCAGAACTCTTGCATTTGATGGCCCACGATCAGGATGCCTATTGCCGTTATGAGGCCACCCAGAAAGTTTACGACTTTATTCTTAGAGGGGAATTTGGCCAGTATAAAATGAGCGGCTCTTTGGCGACGGATCTCAATAGTGATTTTAAAAAATCCTTTAATGCTCTTCTTGATGATCAGAAAATTGATCTCTCTTTTAAGTCTTATCTTTTAGATTTGCCTTCGGAGAGTAGCTTGGCCCAGGAATTAATTGAGCCAGATTTTGAAGGGATTCATAAGGTTCATTCAAACCTTAAGAAAAAATTGGGCCTTGCTTTTCAAGATTGGTTTTTAAAAGAACATAAGCACCTTTCAATACCCCAGAGCTTTGAGCTCACACCGAAAGCTTTTGGTGAGCGCGCTTTTAAAAATCAGTGTCTCTCGTATCTTGTTTATTCTGAGTCTGCAGAAAGTTTAAAGGCCCTAGAGTCTCATTACCAAAATTCCACAAACATGACTGAGGAGATTCAGGCTTTGGCCTTGTACGTTCGTACGGGAGTGGGGTTAGATCATCCTTCGATCCAGAAGTTTTATCAAAAGTGGAAGCATGATTCGTTGGTCATGCTTAAATGGTTTGCGGCCCTGGCCGCTGCCAGTCCGGCCCATGAGGTGATCCTACGTTTAGAGAAGCTTGAAAATGATCCGCTTTTTAATAAAGATATTCCCAATCATCTGCGAGCTCTCTATTTTCAATTTGGGCGCAGTAACTTACATGCCTTTCATGCGGCCGATGGAAGTGGTTACAGATTTTTGGCCGAAAGAATTAAACTGATTGATAAATACAATCCTCAGGTGGCCTCAAAAGCATCGAGTTTGTTTTCTTTGATTAACAAAGTTGACCAGAACAGGCGGGCAGAGATGAAGAAAGCCTTGAGTACGATTCTGGCCGGAGAGCCTTCAAAGGATACTTTTGAAGTGATATCAAAGTACCTGGTGTAAGATCTATTTTCTGATTTTTACCAGGGAAGATTCGGCCTTGTTTTTCCACATCAGTACGGTCAAACCGAGAAAGAAAAAGACTGTAGGCAAGATTACATATTCCATAAAATCTCCGGGATCGTTAAAGTTCCTATAAGTCTTATCGACCCAATGGGGAGAATAATAAAGCCTATGGTGCTTTTTCTGGGGAATGGGATAAAATGGTGTTATTCTAGATTATATCGAGCAATATCAGGTTCTTAAAGGTTGGACTTATCCATGGATCAAATTCTCTCCCTGAGACAGAAGGCACTCAAAATCAATCTCGCTAAAAAGTTCTACGGAACTTTCGCCGAGATCGGAGCTGGACAAGAAGTGGCCCGGCATTTTTTCCAGGCCGGCGGATCGAGTGGTTCCATTGCTAAAACAATCTCAGCATACGATATGACTTTTTCTGATTCTATATATGGCAAAGAAACCTCTGGTCGATATGTAAGTGAATCCCGTCTTTTAAAAATGATGGAAAAAGAATTCCAATTGCTTCAAGAGCGCCTGGGGGATTCCCGCGGTAAGGATCACGCTTTTTTTGCTTATGCTAATACCGTAGCCGCTCTGAATTTTAAACGCACTAATGAAGCTCATGGCTGGATGGGAATGCGTTTTCAAGATACTTCGGGCAGTGAATTCAGCGATGTGGTTATCCACGTGCGCATGCTGGATCCTCAGAACCTATTACAACAAGATGCTTTGGGAATTATTGGGGTTAACCTGATTTTTGCTTCACTTTTTCTTTATCGCAGTCCAGAAGCATTTATTCGCTCTCTCATGGATCACCTTGATACCTCTCGCATCGAAGTGAATTTTATTCGTTTTACTGGAAAACTTTTTCAAGATGTTGATAACCGTTTAATGAATCTTATGCTTCTGCAGGAAGAGATGACTCAGGCAATTATGTTCGATGAAAAAGCTGATGTGGTATTACCGAGTGATCACCTTTATAAGAAAGATGTTCTCGTTGTACGCGGCTCGTATCGTCCACCGACACTTGTGAGTGTGGATATGATTAAAACGGGTCTTCAAGATTTTGCTAAGTCCATTCACAAGGATGAAAAAGATATTGTAGCAATCTCTGAAATTACCATGTCGACTCTCAAGGCCGATGACGGAGAGATCACCAAGGAAGATTTTCTAGCACGTGTGGATCTACTTGGGGCCCTAGGACAAAAAGTTTTAATCACTAATTATCCTCAGTATTACCGTTTATCAAATTACTTTGCTCGTTTGAATGTTCCCAACCTTGGATTAGTCCTTGGGATTTATAACTTTCAACAAATTTTTACCGAGCAGTACAACAATGTAGAAGGTGGTATTCTTTCAGCATTGGGCCAGCTCTTCCGTGAGGGAGTAAAAGTATATACTTATCCCTACAAATCAAAAGACGGACAAGTTGAGTCCCTGGAGAACTTAAAAGTACCAGCAGGCTTTCAGCATTTGTATGATCACTTAAAAAGTATGAAGCAAATCGATACCGTTCAACATCCGAATGTAGATATTCTTCATATCTATTCTTCTAAAGTTCTCTCGATGATTGTTAATAATGAACCAGGTTGGGAGAAAATGGTTCCACCTTCTGTGGCAAAAACCATCAATGAGAAGTGTCTTTTTGGTCATCCTTGCTTTATCGGGAAATCAAATCAGAGTTCGGTGAGTTGAAAATTTTCATCTCTCCATTTCGAAACCCATTTTTAAATCTCGCTTTAGAAGATTTTTTTCTGCGTGAAGCTGGATCTTTACCTGTGGCCTTTTTCTACATCAATCGACCCTGTGTCGTTATGGGCCGCTTTCAAAATCCCTGGATGGAAACTAATCTTCCTTATCTGGTGGAGAAAAATATCTGGATGGTAAGGCGACAGAGTGGTGGGGGATGCGTTTATCATGACGAGGGAAATTTAAATTTTTCCTTTATTACAGCAGACGCTATGGTTGATCGAAAAAAACATGCTGAACTCTTAAGAAGAGCGTTTCTTAAAGCCGATATTGAACTGCAGATCTCTCCTCGCAATGATCTGTGGCTTCAAGATGATGAGTCTCAGTGGAAAAAAATCTCCGGTTCAGCGTACAAGCAAACCAAGAACGGATCTTTTCATCACGGAACTTTTTTAGTGAGTAGTGATTTATCAAAACTTGAAGAGAGCTTAAAGCACACCATGATCCCCAAAGATTCTAAGTCTATTGCATCCGTTAGATCAAAAGTGATTACGCTTCAAGAGAGATATCTTGGTTTTGAAATCCAGGATGTAATCGATTTAGTGGCCCATGAACTCAAAACCATTCCCATAACCCTGGATTCTTCATTTCTGTCACAGTCTCTTTTGCAGGAGAGTTTTAGAAACCTCACCAGTTGGGAGTGGCTCTGGGGGGAGACTCCTCAGTTTCAAATTCCGACACTAAAAGGGGACGCCCTAATTTATAAAGGACATCTCAAGGAGCCTTTCTCTGGACGTTTTGCAAAAGAGATTATGAGCGAGTTTTTGAAAATTGAAGAATGTGAGAAGCTTTTCCCGGATTTTAGTGGTCAGTATCTTGATAGTCAGTTGATTATGTAGGCTAGTGGGCAGCGCAGGTCGAGCAACCTGATTTTGCAGCGGTTTGATCTTCGAAAGTCCAATCCCCATAGTTCTCGTTCAGATAGAGACAGGCCTCACTCAAAGACTCAAATTTCTGCTGAAAAATTTCGGTGTCTTCGTTTTGAAGCACGGTCACAAAATAATCCAAGCGATCTTCAGCGATAGTTTCTGGATCGGCCCCGAAGCTGATCATGGCCAGGAAGGTATCGTTCATAAAGCGGCAGAAGGTCCAGTTATCGGTATTTACACTTTGCATTAGAGAGGTCCTTAAAAGTTAAGAAGCTACTTGTCACTCTTAAAGCGTTAGTCTATATTGTGTGGACTTTTAAGTAAATGAATTACCAATCGAGAGGATGTTATGGCAAAGGGACCACGAGTTATTGTTACATTAGAATGTACTGAATCAAGAAAAGAAGGACATACTCCTTCTCGTTATACGACTACTAAAAACAAGAAGACGACTCCAGAGCGTTTGGAAAAAATGAAATATAATCCAAATCTTCGCAAGCACACACTTCACAAAGAAATCAAATAACGAAAAGGGCCCTTACGGGCCCTTTTTTTTATCAATTATTTAAATTGTCCGCAGACAAATGGGGATGATTTAAGCCATTGTTTTGATTTGATTTTAGAGAAAACACTTTTCCCAATTGAACTCTGAAAGACATTCTAGATCCCTTAGAAAAAGAGATTTCAAATCAATCAAGATTGATAGAAATACTTTTGCTCCAAAACCTCTAGATTTAGTAAGGGCCTGCTGGATTTTAAAACTGAAACACCATATCGAATATAGACGTTTAAAAAATCCTCAGTTGTCTGCGAACAATTAATTATTTTAGGTCATTTAGTTTTACAGAAAAAATCTTTAGCTGATCCTTATCGATCAAGACATAGGATTTACGGTCTTCAGATGAGAGAGCGTAGTTACTATTGTTCTGAAGATTAAGCCCAGGGATAGATCCCTTAATTTCTCCCACCACATAACTTCGCACACCCTGACTGGTAATGATCTTTAAGCTGTAGATCGGTGCAGCCATAGTTCTATCCATGGCCTCTTTCTGCTCAGGAGTGAGATTTTCAAGAATCGAAAAACTTTTTAAATCTTCTAAACGCTCAAAGTAGCGGGTGACCTTTGAAGTGCTCAAGACAGTTCCCGCCTGATCAAGCCACTGATCATCTTTTTTAAGTAGTTTTACCTCTAAACCTTTTTCACCATAGATTTCTAAAGAGAGAAGGGCCTCAATATTAAGTGCCAGCACTTTTGACTCTACTAATTGGGCCAGATCATAAGACTCTAAGGCCATCTCTAGGGGGTCAATTTGATAGATTTGATTTTGTGATGAGAGGCTGATGTAGGCGGAATTGTCGATAGGATTAATGAGACCCATTTTAATTTCAAACTGCTTATTTTTCTCGTTAGTAAAAACCAAATTCAAAGTTGGGTTATCCAGAGAGAAACTTGAAATATTAATGGGCTCAAGAGGATGGAAATTTCTTACACGGATCACGTTGAGAGTTTCAAGTATCTTGGTGATGACTTCTGACTTGACCCGTAAGGATTGAGGCTCAACCATCTGCCATGGTCCTTGAAGGTCCCCTGAAGGATGAGTATTTTCTAAGAGAAAGTTTCCTTGCTTGTTAGTAAGTCGCAAAGATTTGAGATGCTGAATTTCATTCACCGGTACTGGATTAGCATAAATCTGGGCCATATCAACTTCGGGAGTTTGTGATTCGAAGACTTCAGCGAAGAGCCCTAAGAAAAGCAATATTAAAAAGAAGAAAAGGACCAGAATACTAGATAGTGACGGTTTTATGTAAGATTTGATCATGGAGAAATTATAAAGCAAGCGGAGAAGGTTTCAAAGAGATCAATTCCCTTAGATTCCTAAATCATCATCTGCCTTCTTAGTGTCTTTTTTTCCTTTGGGTTTATGGATATGGGTCGGCTCAACTGACTTTAAGAATGTGCGCAAATTATCCCGCTCACCAGGGACAGAGAACATGAATTTGCACTGCAGTCGGAAATCAGGTTTGGTTGAACTGATAATTCGACTTCGAAGTGCGTAGTGATGGCAGTAAAGCACCTCGGCGGTCATCATAAAACCTTGAGGAATGAGAAACTCCACCACCACTGATTGCCCCTGAAGGAAGCGGTCTTTGGTAAAGCTTAAAATATTTTCCATGTTGATATCGGCCAGGAGTGTAAATCCATAGGAGATGCGATCCAAGTCTGGAGCTTGTCTCTGATAGGGACGCATAAGGATAGGATTAGGTTTCTTAGTCTCAAGACCTTGTGAAGTTTGTTGGGCCATGATGGCCTCGGCTTCTTTAAAAGTTTTACTCTCTTCAGTTGGAATCACTGGTGCACTATCTACACCAGCTTCAGTGCCTGCGATGACGGCTTCTCCCTCAACAGATGCTGCCACTACGGTTGGTGTTTCGCCTTCGGCCTTCGGGGCTTCTTCAGGAGGAGTTTCAATCGGGGCAGCAGCAGCTTCTTCTGGAGCAGCTGCAACGGGAGGAGTTGCTTCAGGAGTTTCGGGAGTGGCCTCTTGACTCGCCTGGGCCTCATCACTCTTGGCCTGGTCCCCCAGTGATTCCATCAAAGACGCAAGACCATCTTCTTTGTTAGTTTTTCCATGAAGAGGGATCACGTTATCTTGATCAGTCATAGGAAGTTTTAAGTCGAGATTGTAGAAGCGTTTGATGTCGTCGATATAAAGAGGAACTCCAGCAGCTTCACATTCTTTTATTCTTCTTCCAATAGCCGCTTCGATTTCATCACGAAGAGTCCAAAGGCGAATGGAAATTTTTTTAATTTCGACGGGGTGACCACTGCGATTATAAATCATGCATTTTTCCTCTTAGGTACCATTCTCTCCTTTTTTGTCATTTTGATAAAGCTAGGAATTTTGATCCGAACTGTTTTCGTCGGAATAGCCTGGTTGCGTTAGCCTTTTTTACCTCGGATGAAATTTCTTCAAGTATCTCTATCATCAAAGGATAAGACTTTTTTTGGGAGAATTCATGAGCAAGATCACTTTAGGCCTTACCCTTTCATTGGCAGTTTTAAGTTCCTCCGCTCACGCAAGTCGGCACTTGAGCCTTGAGATTCCTTCTGTCTCGGGTTAAGTGCTGGTGAAGATCAAAATTGGTCAGATGGGAAGATTTCTCGCTAAAAAATCCCTTATGGGTATGGAAATCAAACAGCAAATGAATCTCATTGCTGGTGAGTACTTACTACTCAAGACCCCTAAGGCAACTCAGCAAGGGATCTCAGATTTAAAATCTCTTTCTGAAGTTGAATTTGCTGAACCAAATTTTATTTATCAAACTTCTGCAGCTCCCACTGATCCTCTCTATGGGAAGCTTTGGGGACTTCGCAATACGGGATCAAATGAACCTAAGTCAGATGGATCCCGCGCAATATCTGGCGTTGAGGGAGCAGATATCGCTGTAGAAGCAGCTTGGGGTTTAAATAAGGGCTCTCGTAAAGTAGTCATCGC